>JABFWJ010000456.1 GCA_013362295.1 Thermoleophilia bacterium | reverse complement strand
CGCAGGCGCTCGCGCAGAAGTACGTTGCGGACAAGAGCGTTCTCGCCGTGCTCGGACCGTCCACGTCCGGAGCCGTCGCCGCCTCGAGCACGACGTACTTCCAGGCGAAGATCGCGCACATCTCGCCGTCGGCGACGCGCACGTCGTTGACCCAGGGGTCGAACAGGGAAGCGACGGCAGCGTTCTTCCGTGTCGTCCCGGGCGACTACATCCAGGGCCCCTCGGACGCGAACTTCATGATCAAGAACCTGAAGGTCAAGAAGGTCGTGGTCCTCGACTTCCAGGAGCCGTACTCGCTCGGCCTGGCGGACGCGGTCGAGTCGACGCTCAAGAAGGGCGGCGTGTCGACGAGCCGGCTCTCGGCGCCGAACACGACGACCGACTACTCGGCCTTCGTGACGAAGGTGCCGAACGATGCCGATGTCGTGTTCTTCCCGACGCAGAAGCCGGGCGACGCGCAGACGTTCGCCCAGCAGCTCGTCGAGCAGGGCAAGAAGGCGAAGGTGTTCGGCGGTGACGGCTCGAACGACTCGTCGGCCTTCAAGGTCGCGGGGTCGTACGTGTCGAACTTCGCTCCCGACATCACGGGCATCAAGGCCGACGCGTCGATCATCGCCGGCTGGAAGAAGGCCAACCCCGGCAAGACGGTGGGCTCGTTCGGCCCGCCGAGCTACGGCGCGGCGCAGATCGCGCTGAACGCGATCGCTCTCGCCTGCAAGCAGGGCCACGGCCAGGCGACGCGCCAGGCCGTCCTCCGCAACATCAAGAGGGTGAAGATCAACAACTGGATCCTCGGCGGGAAGTTCAGGTGGTCGACGAAGACCAACGATCCCCTGAACGCGAAGTTCTACATCTTCCAGATCCAGTCGAGCGGCACGTACAAGCTCGTCGGCTAGCCGGCGGCACGACACGACGGCGGGGGCGGCCCGGTTTCCGGGCCGCCCCTGATCCGTCGAGAATCACGACGTGGACCAGTTCATCCAGCTCACCGTCGACGCTCTGACGCTCGGGAGCGTCTACGCGCTGATCGCGCTCGGCTACACGCTGGTGTACGGCGTCCTGAAGCTGCTGAACTTCGCGCACGGGGACGTCTTCATGGTCGGGTCGTTCATCGGCTTCGGAGTGCTGCAGCTGCTCGGCGGGACGACCGACCCTGTCGTGCCGATCTGGCTCCTGCTCGTGACGATCACGGTCGCCGCAATGGCCGGCTGTGCGGCGCTCGGCGTCGTGATCGAGCGCTTCGCCTATCGGCCGCTGCGCGACGCGCCGCGCATCGCGCCGCTGATCAGCGCGCTCGGCGTCTCGTTCTTCCTCGCCAACTCGATGCAACTGCTCTTCGGTGCGACGCCGCGCAACTACGACACGTTCGATCTCGCGAACGCGTCGCTCTACACACGGGGCTTCAACATCGGCAATGTCCACGTCGCGCTGCTCAGGATCATCACCGTCGTTGCCGCGGTCGTCCTGATGTTCGTCCTCTGGTACCTCGTCAACAGGACGCGGACCGGCAAGGCAATGCGCGCGACGTCGTACGACCGCGAGGCCGCGGCGATGATGGGGATCGACATCGACCGCGTGATCGTGTTCACGTTCGTGCTCGGCTCGGCGCTCGCCGGCGCCGCCGGAGTGCTGCAGTCGCTGCGCGTGCCGACAACGGTCGCGATCGGCTTCGTCGCCGGCCTGAAGGGATTCACCGCCGCGGTGATCGGAGGGATCGGGTCGATCCCCGGCGCGATGGCCGGCGGGCTGATCCTCGGCTGTGCGGAGTCGTACGCGCAGGGCTACATCTCGACGAAGTGGTCGGACCTGATCGTCTTCTCGATCCTGATCGCGTTCATGATCTTCCGGCCGCAGGGGCTCCTCGGCCGGGCGGACATCCGGAAGGTCTGAGAGCGAATGAGCGATTCGACGCCACACGGGTTGCACGAGGGGCCGGCGGTCGGCCAGGACGAGTGGGTCGCGCGGCACGCGGAGCGGACGCTCCTGCGGGGTGGGCCGCTGGGGACGCTCGAACAGCGGCTGCGCCGCGTGCCCTGGTGGGCGTGGCTGATCCTCTTCATCGCGGCGTTCTCGCTCCTGCCGGTCTTCGAGCAGAGCGGCTACGTGCGGCGCGTCTCCTTCGACACCGTGCTGTACATGCTGCTCGCGCTCGGCCTGAACGTGGTCGTCGGTTGGGGCGGCCTGCTCGACCTCGGCTACGTCGCGTTCTACGGAATCGGCGCGTATGCCTATGCGCTGCTCGACTCGGATAAGTTCGGCATCCACCTGCCGACGCTCGTGGCGGTGCCGCTGATCGTCGCGATCGGCGCGATCGTCGGGCTCCTGCTCGGGCTGCCGTCGCGTCGCCTGACCGGCGACTACCTGGCGATCGTGACGCTGTTCTTCCTGCAGCTGTTCCAGACGATCACGACGAACGGCGACAGCATCAACGGCCACAACGTCACCGGCGGGCCGAACGGGATCTTGCGCGTCGATCCGCTGCACCTCTTCGGCCACGATCTCGCCGTGCAGCACGGCGGCGTCTTTGCCGTCTCCTATCTCTACGTCGCGCTCGGCGTCTTCGCGATCGTCTTCGTCGCGCTCCGCTACGTGAACGAGTCGCGTACCGGCCGCGCGTGGCGCTCGCTGCGCGAGGATCCGCTCGCGGCGGAGGCGATGGGGATGCCGGTCAACTGGCTGAAGCTGCTGAGCTTCGGCTTCGGGGCGGCAGTCGCCGCGCTGACCGGCACGCTCTTCGCGTCGCTGTCGGCGAGCGTCTTCCCGCTCACGTTCTACTTCGTGCTGCTGATCACCGTGTACACGATGGTGATCCTCGGCGGCTCCGGGAGCCAGGCCGGCGTGGTCGCCGGCGCGCTGATTGTCGGGCCGATGCTCGAGGTGCTGCGCGACGCGAGCAAGTCGCGCGTGGTCTTCTTCGTCGCGCTCGTCGGAGGGCTCGTCCTGTTCTCGCGGCGCTCGCGCGGTCTGGGCATCGTCGCGCTCGCGACGCTCGCGGTCGGTTTCGCGCTGCACGCGATCCTCGGCGCGATCGACTCGTCGTGGATCGCAGGCGAGCATCAGGGCGGCTTTGCCGGCGTCGTCGACCACTGGGTCGTTGCCCCTGCGCACCTCGCGCGGTGGATCCAGCCGGCGTCGTACATCGGACTGATCGCAGTCGTCCTGCTCGTCACGCTGGTGCAGGGACGGCTGCGACTCGTGCTGCTCGTTCCGACCCTCTACCTCGCGGCCTTCGTGTGGGAGAACGTGATGCTCGCGAAGCCCGAGCCGGCGCGCTACATCGTGCTCGGGCTGATGCTGATCGCGCTGATGATCCTGCGACCGAACGGCCTGCTCGGCGAGCGCCGCGTGGAGATCATCTGATGCCGGCGCTGCTCGAGCTGCGCGGCGTCTCGCTCTCTTTCGGCGGCCTGCACGTCGCCGAGGGCGAGGTCGTCTCGGTGATCGGTCCGAACGGGGCCGGGAAGACGACGCTCTTCAACCTGATCACCGGCATCTACCATCCCGATGCAGGCGACATCGCCCTCGACGGCGAGAGCATCCTCGGCCTGCAACCGCACGTGATCAGCAAGCGAGGTGTCTCGCGCACGTTCCAGACGCTGCGGCTCTTCCTCAACATGTCGGTGAAGGAGAACGTGATGGCCGCGGCGTACGGGCACACGCGCGCCGGCGTCTTCCGCTCGATGCTGCGGACGCCGGGCATGCGCCGCGAGGAGCGCGAGATCGAGCGGCTCGCGCAGGAGCGACTCGCGTTCTTCGGCAAACGCCTGATGGGATATCGCTGGGACCAGCCCGCCTACTCGCTCTCGTACGCGAATCGCCGCCGCCTCGAGATCGCGCGCGCGACCGCGACGAACCCGCGCATCCTGCTGCTCGACGAGCCGGCGGCGGGGATGAACCCGGCCGAGACGCACGAGATGACCGAGTTGATCGGCGAGCTGCGCACGGAGGGGGGCTACACGATCCTCGTGATCGAGCACGACATGCACGTCGTCGAGGGCATCTCCGACCGCGTCGTCGCGCTCGACCACGGCGTGAAGATCGCCGAGGGCTCGTTCGACGCCGTCGCGACGAACGAGAAGGTGATCGAGGCGTACCTCGGGCTGCAAGCGGCGGCGACGACGAAATGAGCCTCCTCGAGCTCGACCACGTCGACACCTACTACGGCCAGATTCACATCCTGCAGGGGCTGTCGATCCGGATCGAGCCCGGGGAGCTCGTGTGCCTGCTGGGCGGGAACGCGTCGGGGAAGTCGACGACGCTGAAGACGATCCTCGGGATCGTGCGCCCGCGCAGGGGCGCGGTGCGCGTCGACGGGGAGGACGTCACCAGGCGGCCGACGAGCTACCGCATCGCCCGCGGACTCGCGATCGTGCCGGAGAACCGCCGACTGTTCGCGCCGATGACGGTGCTCGAGAACCTCGAGATGGGTGCCTACCTGCGCGGCGGCGGCGCGAAGGAGGACTTCGAGCGGGTGTACTCGCTCTTCCCGCTCCTGCACGAGCGCCGGTCGCAGCTGGCCGGGACGCTCTCGGGCGGCGAGCAGCAGATGGTCGCGATGGGGCGTGCGCTCATGTCGCGTCCGAAGCTGCTGCTGATGGACGAGCCGTCGATGGGCCTCGCGCCGATCCTCGTCGAGCAGAACTTCGAGATCATCAAGCAGGTGCACGAATCCGGGGTGGCGATGCTGATCGTCGAGCAGAATGCGAACGTGTCGCTCTCGATCGCCGACCGCGGGTACGTGCTCTCCACCGGGCGTCTCGTCCTGGAGGGGCCGGCGGCGAGCCTGCGCGAGAACGAGGAGCTGAGGAAGGCGTACCTTGGGCGCTGACACCCGAACCTGGTTCGGCGCAGCCGAACCAGGTTCGCGAGTTTCGGACTGCCGTTCCCGCTTCCCGATCTTCGAGCGACTCGTCTACATCAACTCGTGCTCGCAGGGCGCGCTCTCCGACTCGGTGCGCGCGGCGTACGAGGACTACCTGACGGGCTGGGACGAGCGCGGCGCGCCGTGGGACTACTGGGTCGAGCGCGCCGAGGCTGCCCGCGTCGCGTTTGCCGGGCTCGTGAACGGCGCCGCGGACGACGTCGCGGTCACGACGTCGCTCTCGGCCGGTGTCAGCCCGCTCGCGAGCGCGATCGACTTCGAGACGCGGCCGAAGGTCGTGATCAGCGACTTCGAGTTCCCGACGATCGGCCAGATCTGGCACGCACAGGAGCTGCGCGGCGCGCACGTCGTGCACGTTCCCGCCGACGGTGCGGAGATCCCGCTGCAGCGTTTCGATGCCGCGATCGACGAGCAGACCGCGGTCGTCTCGATCGCAGCCGTCTGCTACCGGAACGGCACGCGCCTGCCGGTCGAGGAAATCGCGCGCATCGGGCACGAGCGGGGTGCGCTCGTGGTGCTCGACGCGTACCAGGCGATCGGGACGTACCCGCTCGACGTCACGGAGCTGGGCGTCGACGCGCTCGCCGCCGGGGTGCTCAAGTACCTGCTCGGCTCCGCGGGACTGGGCTTCCTCTGGACGCGCCCCGGGCTCTCCGCACAGCTGCTTCCCACGCAGACGGGCTGGTTCGCCGACCGGGACATCTTCGAGATGGACATCAGCGACTACTCGCCGTCCCCGACCGCGCGCCGGTTCCAGTCCGGGACGCCGCCGGTGCCGGCGATCTACGCCGGGATCGCCGGCATCGAGCTGATGCAGGAGATCGGGATCGCCGAGACGCGTGAGCACGTGAACGGCCTCAACGAGCGGCTGATCGCCGGCGTCGACGAGCTCGGCGGGACGGTCGTCACCCCGCGCGACCCGGAGCGGCGCGGCGCGCTCGTCTGCGTCGCCTCGACCGACGCACCCGGCCTCGTGGCGGCCCTCGCCGACGACGGCATCGTCACCTCGGAACGCGACGGCAACCTGCGTGTCTCGGCGCACGCCTACAACACGGCGGACGACGTCGACGCCGTCCTCGCGGCGCTCGCGCGGCACCGCGCGCTGCTCGCGTAAGGCTCGAATCTGGTTCGGCTGCGCCGAATCAGATTCGGGTGGAGCAGAACCTGATTGCGCGCAGCGCAACCAGATTCGAGCACGTCGGTTTCAGGAGAACCACGCCGAACGTTCGGTTCCCGCTTGCATTCCGCGGATCAGACATTTTATAAAACGCAGGGACGATGCTCCTCCGCGAGGTGGGATACGCACGGCCCGGATCGGTCGCGGAGGCGATCGAGTTGCTCCGCGCCGACGACGGGGCGCGTGCACTCGCCGGCGGGCAGACGCTGATCAACGTGATGAAGGCACGCGCCGGCTCGCCCGATGCGCTGATCGACCTCGGGGCGATCGAGGAGCTGAAGGGCATCGAGCTCGGCGCCGACGGCACCCTCGAGCTGGGCGCGATGACCACGTACACCGAGCTCATCGAGTCGAGCGAGGCCCGTGCGCGTCCGATCCTCGGCGAGGTGTGCAGCCAGATCGCCGACGTGCAGGTGCGCAACCGCGGCACGGTCGGCGGGAACGTCTGCACGAGCGATCCGACGAACCATCTGCCGCCGCTCTTTGCCGCGCTCGGCGCGAGCTTCGTGATCCAGGGCGCCGACGGCGAGCGGGCGGTGCCCGCGGACGAGTTCTTCCTCGGCGTCTACATGACCGCCGTCGGCCCCGGCGAGCTGCTGACGAAGATCCGCGTGCCGGCAGGCCGCAACGACGGTTTCGCCGCCGTGACGCTAGGCGTCGAAGGCACGTGCATCGTGAGCGCCGCGGCCTGCGTGAACGGCGCGGTGCGCGTCGCGCTCGGCTGCGTCGATGCCGTCCCGGTCGTGGTCACCGCCGACTCGGTGGACGCCGACGCGATCCGCGCAGCGGTGCGCGACGCCGACTTCGATCCACCCTCCGACGTGCATGCGTCCAGCGAGTACCGCCGGCACCTGGCCGAGGTGCTCGCCGCCCGCGCAACCCGACAGGCCTCCGAGAGAAGGAGCTGACACCACAGATGGAAGCCGGCACCGTCTCGTCGGAGCGCTCGATCGCAGTCACCGTCAACGGCACGACCTACGAACGGGACGTCGAGGCGCGGAAGCTGCTGATCCACTTCCTCCGCGACGACCTCGACCTGACCGGCAGCCACATCGGCTGCGACACCGGCAACTGCGGCGCGTGCTCGGTGATCGTCGACGGCACGCTCGTGAAGAGCTGCATGATGCTCGCGGTCCAGGCCGACGGAGCGAACATCGAGACGGTCGAGGGCCTCGCCGAGGGCGACGAGCTGTCGACGCTGCAGCAGGCGTTCAGCGCACACCACGCACTGCAGTGCGGCTACTGCACGCCCGGCATGCTGATGAGCGCGACGGCGCTGC
>JABFWJ010000026.1 GCA_013362295.1 Thermoleophilia bacterium | reverse complement strand
CGGGGTCTGCGGCGGTTTCCGGCAGCCGCACCGTGAACGTCGCGCCGCGCCCAGGCTCCGAGCGCACGTCGATCGAGCCGCCGCTCTGCGTGACGATGCCGTAGACCGTCGAGAGGCCGAGCCCGGTGCCGCTGCCGACCGGCTTCGTCGTGAAGAACGGCTCGAAGATGCGCCCGCGGGTCTCGTCGTTCATGCCGGCCCCGTCGTCGGAGACCTCGAGCACGACGTCTGCGCCGTCGTTGCGCGTCGAGATCGTGAGCGTCCCGCGCCCCGACATGCTGTCGCGGGCGTTCACGACGAGGTTGAGGAGCACCTGTCCGATCTGGCTGGGGTCGGCCTCGACCGTGTGCAGGCCCTGATCGAGGTCGAGCACGACGGTCACGCCGCCGAGGAGGCGGCGCAGCATCGATTCGATGTCGCGCACGCAGTCGTTCAGGTTCACGACGCGCGTCTGCAGCACCTGGCGGCGGCTGAAGGCGAGGAGCTGGTGCGTCAGCTCCGCCGCGCGGTCACCGGCAGCGCGGATCTCGTCGGCATACCGCTTCTGCTCCGTGTCCGTCAGCGAGGAGGACAGGAACTCCGCGTAGCCGTTGATCGCGAGCAGGAGATTGTTGAAGTCGTGCGCGACGCCCCCCGCGAGCCGCCCGATCGCGTCCATCTTCTGCGCTTGGCGCAGCTGCTCGGACGTCTCCTCGAGCGCACGCTCGGCGGTGCGGCGCGCAGCGCGGTCGCGCTCGGTCGCGCGCACCATGCGCTGCACGAGCGGGAAGAGCGTCACCCAGAGCCCGATCAGCGCGAGGAACAGCAGCGACGCGAACGGCAGCAGGAAGGACCGGACCGTCGAGGCAACCGGGGCATACGACTGATAGAGCTCGAAGACGCCTGCGGGCCGGGCCGCGCCGCGGAGTTGGAGTGGTACGTACACCTCGAGCGCCTTGACGTCTTTTCCCGGTCCCCCTTCGTGGTTCAGCTGCGCCACGTCGCGCACGGTGGCACCGCCGAGCACGCGCCGGAACTCGTCGGGGTCGTCGTTCGGCTGCCCGATCAGCGAATGCGCGTTGGAGTAGGTGACGACGCCGTCGGGCCTCCGATAGAGCTTGACCCGCAGGCCCCCGTCGACGAGCACGTGCTGCTCGAAGAGCACATCGAGCGTCTTCAGGCGCGAGCCGGTCACGGGTCGCCGGAGGTCCGAGGGGCGCAGCTCGTTGCGGAGGATGCTCTCCTCGGCGTACTTCGCCCGACTCGCCACCGTCCGCTCCGCCTGCCGGACCTCCTGTCGCTGGACGTACCAGAGGAGCGCGCCGCCGGCCGTCGCGATCACCGCGGCGGTCGCGAGGGCGAAACGAAGATGCAGTCGGGTCGAATGAGCCACCGGGTGTATTTCAAGTGTGCGAGCCCGCTCTTGTGTTTGCAACAACGGGAATCAGGAATCACGACCTGTCGTCAATCGCCTTCTTCGGGGAGAGAGATGTCACTCGGATTCGTCGCGGCCCTGACGGGGCTCTGCTTCGCAGGCGCGATCGCCGCGATCACGATCGGCCTCCGCAGCTAGTCGTCCAGGCCGGCTTCCCGGAGGGGCCTGCGGCCCCAGGCGTAGCTGTGCGCGTACCAGCCGTCGAACGGTAGGAGCGTCACGCCTTGCCCGCTCGACTGGATGAACCAGCCGTTGCCCAGGTAGAGGGCCGTGTGGTCGACCTCGCTGGGCTTCGAGCTGCGTCCGTGCGCGCCGAAGAACATCACGTCGCCGGGCTGGAGCTTGGCCGCCGGCACGAGTGCGCCGCGCGGCACCTCCCCGCTCATCTGGTAGGTCGTCCGGCCGCGGAGCACGCCCGCGAGACCCGGGGCGCCTGCGTACGGCGTCAGCTTGTACACGCGCCACACGAAGCCCGAGCAGTCGAAGCCGCCGACCGAATGGACGCCGAAGAGCGTCTCGGCCGTCGGGCTCGTGCCGCCCCAGACGTACGGATACCCGACGTAGTGCACTGCGGTCGTGAGCACGCGCCGCTGCCAGTCCGTCAGCTCGGGCAGCGTGAAGGCGTCGGCCGCGTGCTGCACTGAGTCCGTCGCCCACTGGTCGAGCCGGAGGAGCTGCGCGAACGACCACGCCGCCTCCGCCCGTGTCGCCGGCTGGTACGGGAGGAGCTCGAGGTCGTCGTCGCCGGCAGGGTGGTTGAGGCGCAACCCGAGCATCCGGGCAACGGCCTCGGTCCCGGTGTTCGCCGGCGGCTGGAGGCCTGCGTCCTGCAGCGTGCGCTGGATCTCGCGCGCAGCTCCGGCGAGCCCCAGGTAGCCGACGAGCGCGGCATCGAGCTGCTTGATCGACACCGGCTGCGACGGCACCGTCGCCCGGTAGAGAACCCGGCGGACGACCGGAGCGCCGGCGGACTGCGTGCGCGGCGCGGGAAGCCACGACTTCGTGACCGGGACCGCCGCCGCCGGACCGAGGAGCGTGAGCTGCGCGCCGTCCGCGTTCGCGACCGTGATCGGCCAGACCGCGACCGCGTACCCGCCGCCGCCGAACGCGACGTTCACGGCGAGCTGGTGCGGGCCGTCGGCGAGCGAGCTCATGTCGAGCTGGAGCTCGTACGGGGGCTGCCGCTCCGTGTGCAGGCCCGTCCCGTCGAGCGCGAAGTCGACATGGTCGACCTCGCGTCCCGGCACCTCGACCTCGAGGTCGGTGCTGCCTCCGACGATCGCGTTCGCCGGGATCGTGGAGAGGATCGTGAGCGGCCCGGGTTTCGGCGTGGGCGGCAACGGGGGGTGCTGGACGCCGTCGGCGGCGGCGATTGCCGCGGCGAGCGCATTCTGCGTCAGGGGCGCGTCGGGGGCGAACGTCGCAGCCGATGTGCCGAGCACGCCGGCCTGCGTGACCGCGCGGATCTCCGGCGCGGCCCAGTTGCGCCCGCCGGCGCCCGCGCCGGCTGCGCAGACAAGCACGGCGAGCAGGGCCGCGGCGGCGGACCAGGTGGAGAGGCGGGCCACCGACGCAGGTAACCCCGTCCGCCGCCGGCCCGCCTCCCCCGAAAAGGTGCCGCGGGGCGCGTCCCACCGTCGCGCGCCCCGCGGTCCAGCCGCCCCCGGTTCCAGGGGCCGCGTCTTCTAGGGCCAGTACGTGACGTCGGCGCTGAACAGTGCCGCGACGAGCATCGCGAGCGTCGCCGCGAGGGGTGCAAACCTGCGCATTTGGGCTGTCTCCTTGGGCCGAATGGATTGACAGCCCCCGGGGGCCCGTGGGCATTGTCTCAGGAGCAGGCAAACTCCGAACCTCCGCCTGACAGCACATCCAACAACAGACAACTAGGATGTGACTCATGCCCCGCTCATTGACCACTCACATCGACTCTCCGAAGGAAGTCGGCGTCCGCCTGAAGGCCGCGCGGGAGCGCGCCGGGCTCTCGCAGCGCCAGCTCGCCTTCCCCGGCTGCACCGCGGCCTACATCTCCCGGATCGAGGCGGGCGCCCGCGTCCCCTCGCTCCAGATGATCAACCAGCTCGCCCTGCGTCTCGAGGTCTCCGGCCAGTGGCTCGCGACGGGTGTCGAGGTCGCCCACGCCGAGCCGTCGGAGCTGCTCGACGCCGAGGTTGCGCTCAGGCTCGGCGAGATCGAGGAGGCAGAGCGCATCTATCGCGGCCATCTCGAGCACGGCGATCCCGCGCGTCCGGCTGCGCTCGCCGGGCTCGGGCAGATCGCGTTTCGCTCGGAACGGTGGGTCGCGGCGATCGAGTTGCTCGACCAGGCCTTCGACCTCCGTGGCCGGAGTGCGCTCGCCGACCCGGGGGCGGTCGACACGCTCGGGCGCGCGCACGCCATAACCGGCTCACGCGAGTCGGCGATCGCGCTCTTCGAGCGCGCGGCCGCCGAGGCGCACGAGGCCGGCGCGTCCGTCGAGGAGCTGCGGTTCGCGGTGCTGCTCGCGAATGCCCTGATCGACGCGGGTGAGTTCAGCAAGGCGGAGGCGTGCCTGGCCGAGGTGATCCGCTTCGCCGATGCCGCAGGCGACCCGGTCGCGTCCGCGCGGGTGTTCTGGTCGCAGTCGCGGCTCCATTCGATGCGGCACGAGCCGCGCCTCGCGGGGCGCTACGCGCGCCGGGCGCTCGAGATCCTCGAGCGGACCGAGAACGACTCCTACGTCGGCATGGCGTACCACCTGCTCGCCCATGCCGAGCTCGAGTCGGGCGACGGCGTCGAGGCGCTCCGGCTGCTCGGCCGCGGGCGTGCGCTCTTCGGGCGTGAGCTGGGCCCAGCCGACGACGCGCGCTTCTCCCTCGAGGAGGCACGCGCGCTCATGTCGCTCGGACGCCACTCGGAGGCCGCGCTCAAGGCGGCGCGCACCCTCGAGCTGCTCGACTCGGTCAGCCCAGGCGACCGCGGTCATGCCTACGTCACGCTCGCGGACGTGTTCCTGGCAGCCGGCGACCGGGCCCGGGCGAGGATGCTCCTCGAGCAGGCCCTCGACCTGCTCACGGAGTACCTCCGGCCGATGGTGCTCGAGGCGGGTCGCCGCCTTGCGACGCTGCTCGAGGAGGACGGGGACACCGCGGGCGCGCTGCAGGTGCTGAAGCGCGCGACGGACGCCGCCTCCTCCGTGCCGGCGGGCCAGCGCGCCTAAGGCTCGAATCTGGTTCCGCTGCGCGGAATCAGATTCGGTCGCCGCGCGCGGAACCTGATTCGGCGCAGCCGAACCAGATTCCAGCACTGAGGTTTTCCCCGGGCGGCCCTTCAGACGCGGGTGCGGTTCACGAAGACGTTCTCGCGCGCGGCGCGCAGACCGACCGCGAGCGCTCCGGTGAGCACTGCGGCGTCGCCGAGGCTCGACGCCTCGACGCGCGGCGGCGACGGCAGCCAGGCGCGCAGTCGCGCCCGGATCTGCTCGTAGAGCAGGTCGCCGTTCGATCCGATCCCGCCGCCGAGGACGACGAGGCCGATGTCGGTCACGGCCGCGAGCGGGACGATGTGCAAGGCGATGCGACGGCACTCCTCCTCGACGACTGCGCGTGCGATGCGATCGCCGGCTCTCGCCGCGGCGAAGATCGAGCGCGGATCGTGCGGTACGGGCGCGCCGAGTGACTGCGCGAGCGCCGAGACCGCCGCGGCGCACGGGTCGATGTCCTCCGCGAGCCCGACGCGCACGTGGTCGAGCTCACCCGCGGCGCCGTTGTGGCCGCGGTGCAGCTCGCCGCGCAGCACGAGGCCCGCGCCTAGTCCCGTGCCGATCGAGAGGAACACGAAGTCGTCGACACCGCGTGCGATTCCGCGCCAGCGTTCGCCGAGCGCCGCGAGGTTGATGTCGTTCTCGATCGTCACCGGCAGCCCGACGCGGTCGGCGAGGTCGTCGTGGAACCCTTCTCCCTCGAGCCCGACGACGTTCTCCGCGAGCGAGATGCGCCCGCTCGCGACCTCGACGGCCCCGGGCACCCCGAGCACGACGCTGTCGACGAACGCGGGCTCCGCGCCGGCAGCGTCGAGCAGCGAGCGCGCGAGCGACTCGATCGCGTCGAGCGAGGCGGCCGCCGTCCGCGCGGACAGCTCGAGGTCCTGCCGGGCCCGGACCTCGCCGCGGACATCGCACACCGCGCCGCGCACGAAGCGCGCGCCCAGGTCGAGCCCGAGCACGAACGCCGCCTCCGGGACGGGCTCGAAGAACGTCGCCCCGTAGCTCGGGCCGTCGCCGCCCCGTTCCGCCTCCCGCACGAGCTTCGCCGCGAGGAGCGACTGGAGCGCCTGCGAGACGGTCGGCTTCGAGATGCCGACGCGGCGGGAGATCTCCGCACGCGAGATCGGCGCGGCCGCTCTGATCGCCTCCAGGACGGTGCGCTCGTTGAGGTCTTTCAGTAGCGGCGGCGTGGCGCGCCTCGTCATCCCGTTAATGAGACTAACGTAAATCGAGTGGGATTTCGCTTGACCTGGTGGAGATCCGTGGCATAGTCTCCATCCTCGTTCGGAACATTAACCAGATTGCGCACCCGCAGGAGGGTCCGAATGAGGAGACGCAGCATCGCTGCAGCCGTGCTCGTGCTCGCGACGATGGTCGTGGCGGCCGCCGCCACGGCGGGGAGCGCGCACCGTTCCTCGCCGACGAAGCTCACGATCTGGGTCGGGTGGAGCGCCGGCCACGAGTTGACCAGCTTCAAGAAGCTGATCGACGAGTACAACGGGAGCCAGCACAACGTGTCCGTGAAGGTCGTCGGCGGCATCGACGACAACAAGATCGTCGCGGCGATCCGCTCCGGGACCGCGCCCGACGTCGTCAGCTCGTTCAACTCGTACAACGTCGGGAACTACTGCGGGTCCGGCGGCTGGGTCGACCTGGCCCCGCTCTTGAAGAAGGATCACATCGCGTCGACGCTCTTCCCGTCGGCGACGT
Organism: Thermoleophilia bacterium; assembly: GCA_013362295.1. GTDB lineage: Bacteria > Actinomycetota > Thermoleophilia > Gaiellales > Gaiellaceae > PALSA-600. Next base: position 1,010 of record JABFWJ010000026.1, on the reverse strand, counting down.
GGTACTACACGGGTTACGGCGGCAAGCACTGCGCGCTGCCGCTGCTCGCCGACGTCTACGGGCTCTACTACAACAAGAAGCTGTTCAAAGCCGCAGGGATCACGCGGCCGCCGCGGACCGTCTCCGAGCTTGCGGCCGATGCGAAGAAGCTCACCGTCCGCAACAAGAGCGGGAAGATCAAGGTCGCCGGCTTCGATCCGGTGATCGGCTTCTACGAGAACACGCCCGAGCGGTGGATCCAGGCGTACGGCGGCAAGTGGATCGACTCGAAGGGCCATTCGCTGATCGGCAAGGACGCCGCGTGGGCGAAGTTCGCGAAGTGGCAGAAGAGCCTCGTCGACTGGTACGGGTACTCGAACCTGGTGCGCTTCCAGGCACAGCCGATCGACGAGTTCACGCCGTCGCAGGCGTTCGAGACCGGCAAGCTCGCGATGAACTTCGACGGCGAGTGGCGCGTCGCATTCATCCAGCACGAGCACCCGAACCTCGACTACGGGACGGCGCCGATGCCCGTCGACGACGCACATCCGGAGCTGTACGGCTCGGGCTACATCAACGGCACGATCATCGGGATCCCGCGTGGGGCGAAGCATCTCGACCAGTCGTGGGCGCTCGTCAAGTACCTGACGACGAACAACCACTTCCTCGCGCAGTTCTCCAACCTGATCCGGAACGTGCCGACGACGAAGGCGTCGCTGAACTCCCGGGAGATCACGCCCGACAAGCACTTCGGAACGTTCCTGAACATCTTCGCGAACCGGAAGTCGGGCACGTCGCCGATCATGGCGTCGGGCCAGGCGTACACCAACTCGGTCCAGGACTTCTTCGAGCAGTGGCAGTCGGGGAAGGTCAAGGACCTGCAGGGCGGGCTGAAGAAGCTCGCGTCGCAGCTCGACGCTCAGGTCCAGCAGGCGGGCGGCGGAGGCGGCGTGCCGTGACCGGCGAATGAACACGGGCGTAGCCTCGGCGGAGCCGTCATGAACACAGGCGTAGCCTCGGCGGAGCCGCTG
>JABFWJ010000406.1 GCA_013362295.1 Thermoleophilia bacterium | reverse complement strand
GCGGCGAGCACGTCGAGCAGCGCTTCGAGGCCGAACGTCCCTTCGACGAAGCCCGGCGCCCGGAACGCCTTCATCGGGGGCTGGTTGATCTTCGCGGCGTAGGTCGTCGTCTTCACGTTCGGGCACGAGTAGAGCTGCTGCATCGGCCCCTCGACCGGCGACGACCAGCCGCTCCAACCGGTGGCGTTCACGTACTCGCCCGCGAGGGCCGTCAGGGTCCCGTCGGACTTCGCGCCGATCTTCAGGCGCTGGATCGTGGCGTTGCGGTTGCCGGTGACGAGGTTCTCCTCGCGCCTCGTCAGGGCGCAGCGCACCGGACGAGCGGAGCGCTTCGCGAGCTCGATCGCGATGAACGTGTAGTCGTCGGGGCTGTTCTTCGATCCGAAGCCGCCGCCCATGTAGTGGCACACGACGCGCACCTTGTCCGCGGGTATCCCGAGCGTCGTCGCGACGTCGTCGCGGATGCCCCAGATGTACTGCGTGGAGATGTAGATCTCGAGCGTGTCACCGAGCCATTGCGCGACGGACTGGTGGGTCTCCATCGAGTTGTGCAGCACGACCTGCGTGCGGTACTCGCCTTCGACGACGACGTCCGCCTCCGCGAGCCCGGCTTCCACGTCGCCGCGTGCGCGTTCCCGCGGCTCGTCCACGAGCTGCTTCCGTGCAACTGCCTCGTCCGGATCGATGACGACCTCCAGCTCCTCCCACTCGATCTCGATCGCCGCGACCGCCGCGCGCGCCTGCTCGAAGGTGTCGGCGCAGAGGGCGGCGACGGGCGTGCCCTGGTAGCCGCACTCCTCCGCGAGATCGTCGATGTCTCCCGGACCGATCGCCGCGTGCACACCCGGCAGCGCGAGCGCAGGTGCGAGATCGATGCGCGCCACCCGCGCATGCGCGAACGGGCAGCGCAGCACGGCGGTGTGCAGCATCCCCGGCAGCTTCAGGTCGGCCGTGTAAACGGCTTCTCCCCGGGCGCGCTCGAGCCCGTCGATCCGCGTCGCCGGGCGCCCGACGATGTCGCGAGGGCCGGCCGGCCACTGCTCGAGGGCGTCCTCGTCGACGACGAGCCACACCTCCTCGTAGCGGCCTTCGACCTCCTTCTCCGTGCGGATCAGTCTCGCCACGTGCGAATCGCCTCCTCGATCTTCGGATACGCGCCGCAGCGGCAGATGTTGCCGGCCATGGCGTGGCGGATCTGCTCGGTGGACGGCTTCGGTGTCTGGTCGACGAGCGCGACGGCGCTCACGATCTGGCCGGGCGTGCAGAAGCCGCACTGGAGGGCATCTGCGCGCACGAATGCCGGCACCATCGGATGGTCGCGGAGGCCTTCGATCGTCGTCACGTTCGCCCCGTCGAGGGCGTGCACGAGCGTGATGCAGGAGAGCGTCGGGATCCCGTCGACGAGCACGGTGCAGGCGCCGCAGTGGCCCTCGCCGCAGGCGACCTTCGTGCCGGTGAGCGAGAGCTCGTCGCGCAGGACGTCGGCGAGTGTCGCGCCGACCGCGGCATGCACCTCGTAGGCGTGACGGTTGACCCTCACCTTAGGCACCTGTTTTCACCGGCTCCGTCGAGCCCACGCCGGCAGTCACCGCCTCGATGTCCGCGATGTGGATCAGCCGGTGCGTGAGGCGCATGGTCTGGCGCTGCTCGAGCTCGTCCTCGACCGTGGGGATCGTCGCCCAGAGGTCGCGCGCGGCCTCGAGCAGCTCGCGGATCCGGTCGACCTCGTCCGGGTGTCCGTTGCGCTCGGCGCAGGTATTGATCGCGAGGCCGAGGATCCCGATCGTGTCGGGCTGCCGCGTCCAGAGGAGGGGCGTCGCCATCGACAGGTACTGGTGGATGCGTGCGAGCTGCATCGGCTGCGCGAGTGTGTCGCTGCCGATCGGTGCGGTCGGCTCCGGCAGGTCGCGCCCGTCCGCGAGCGCGCTCGCGTTGCTCCCGAGCATCGCGGTCAGGTGCTCATCGTGGTAGCCCGCGAGCCGCGCAGTCTTCAGCGCGATCAGGAGCGACGACGGCTGCTGCCCGTAGGGATAGTCGCTCGCGTAGACGACCTGCTCCGGCGGGACGCGGCGGTAGAAGTCGAGCAGGTCGATCGGGCTCCACGTCGACGTGTCGAAGAACACGCCCTTGCGGCCCGCCATGCAGTTCGCGAGCGCGTCGAGGTCCGCGATGCCTGCGTGCGCGATGATCAGCGGCGCTTCCGGATAGCGCTCGACGAGGGCGCGCAGCCCCGACGCGATCGGCGGTAGGCCGCGCCCGCCGTGGATCAGAATCGGCACCCGCCGTTCCGCGGCGATCTCGAACACCGGTCCGAGGCGTTCGTCCGTCGCCGTGAACTTCTGGGCGCGCGGGTGCAGCTTGATCCCGCGCGCGCCGGCGTCGAGGCAGCGGCGGGCCTCCTCGATCGGCGACTCGTTGAGGTCGAGCCGCACGAACGGGATCAGACGGCCGCCGCTCCGCTCGGCGAATGCCAGCGTGCGGTCGTTCGCGGCCGTGAAGGACGGGTGCCGGTCCGGCTCGTCGAGGCAGAACACGAACGCACGCGCGATGCCGTAGCGGGCCATGAGCGTCTCGAGCTGGTCGTAGTCGCCGACCATGCCGTCGATGTCGTGACCGAGATGCAGGTGCGCGTCGAAGATCTCGGCGCCGGGCGGGAGCAGGGCCCGCAGTTCCCCGTCGTATTGCTCGACGAGCTCGAGTGCTCTGTCCTGCGGCTCCACCTCGCTGAGTCTAGGTATTACGCTCGTTCCCGTGACGAGGCTCGCGGTGCTCGGGGCTCTCGCGCTCGTGGCGGCGCCCGTGCCGCGCGGGCACCTCCCGAACCTCGTCGAGCTGCCGCCGGACTCGGTCGAGGTCCAGGCGCTCGCCGGGCACGACGTGCTGCGGTTCTCGTCGACCGTCGAGAACCTCGGTGACGCAGCGCTCGTCGTCGTCTCGACGCGCGCGACGCCGGCTGCGCCGTTCACGAGCGTCCAGCTGCTCGGCGGGCACCGCGTGCCGGTGGCGGTCGGCGTGCGCTACCGCAGCTCGGGCGGGCACGACCACTTCCACCTCGTCGGATTTCAGCGCTACGAGCTCCGCGACGCGGAGGACCGGCTGATCGCGCGCGACCGGAAGGTCGGCTACTGCCTCGGCGACCGCCGGCCGGCCGGCGGGGAACGCGCCCGGTTCACGGGCTACTGCGGGCGGGGGAGCCCGAATGCGCTCCGGATCGCGCAGGGCCTCTCGCCGGGATTCGCCGACCCGTATGCCTCCGACCTCGGCGGGCAGTCGTTCGACGTCACCGGCCTTCCGCCGGGCGAGTACGTGCTGGTGAACCTCGCGAACCCGGCGGGCGTCCTGCAGGAGTCCTCCTACGACGACGACGCGGCGTCGGTGCGCTTCCTCCTGACGCGGCCGCCCGCACCGGCGGGGATCGCGTTCGTCCAGGTGCTCGCGACCTGCCGGGCCGCGCGTTGCCCGGCCTGAGCCAGTAGATTCCGCCTATGCCAGACGTCCTGATGTATGCCGACACGTATCGCTCTCCCGAGCTCCGGCACGAGGTGCCGATCGGGATCCCAGACCCCTTCCTCTACGCGGAGGCCGGCGGCGAGAAGCACATCGCGATCGGCGCGATGGAGATCCCACGGCTCTCCGAGCTCGGCCTTTTCGAGCTGCACCCCTCCGAGGAGTACGGCTCCGACGAGCTCGTGCGCTCGGGGCTCTCCTACCCCGAGGTGCGGCAGAAGGTGGTGCTGCGCGCCGTCAAGGCGCTCGGGATCACGAGCGCGGTCGTGCCCGAGACCTTCCCGCTCTGGCTCGCCGACCGCCTGCGCGCGGAGGGCGTGGAGCTGAAGGTCGACGCGGACTTCTTCGACGACCGCCGCCGCGTCAAGACCGACGCCGAGCTGGCGGGGATCCGGCGCGCACAGCGCGCGGCCGAGGCCGGGATGGACGCCGCGCGCGACCTGCTGCGTCGTGCCACCCCGAACGGCGGCGCGCTCGAGGTCGACGGCGAGACGCTGACCGTCGAGCGCGTGAAGGCGGCGATGTTCGCCGCGTTCGTCGCGCACGGGGCCAGCTCCGACGACATCATCGTCGCCCCCGGCCCACAGGGGGCAGTCGGACACGACATGGGCTCGGGGCCGATTGCCGCAGGCGTGCCGATCGTGATCGACATCTGGCCGCGCGACAACGAGTCGTTCATGTTCTGCGACATGACGCGGACCTTCGTCGTCGGCGACGTGCCGCAGGACGTGCAGAAGTGGCATGCGCTCGCCAAGGAGGCACTCGACCGTGCGATCTCCGAGATCAGGGACGGGGCCGACGGCCGCAAGATCTTCGACGGCACGTGCGAGATCTTCGAGAACGCCGGCGAGCCGACGCAGCGCACGAAGGAGGAGGGCAAGCCGCTCGCGGAAGGGTTCTTCCACGGTCTCGGGCACGGCGTCGGCCTCGAGGTGCACGAGGAGCCGGGCATGGGGCTCGCATCGAAGCTGCCGCTGAAGGCGGGTGACGTCGTCACCGTCGAGCCGGGGTGCTACCGGCAGGGCTACGGCGGCGTCCGGCTCGAGGACCTCGTGCTCGTGACCGAGAACGGCGCCGAGAACCTCACGCGGTACCCGTACGACCTTATTCCTTAGGTTTCCGTCTTCTCTCACTCGGAAACAGGGTCAATCGTAATCCGATGAAGCCCGCGCCCGGGTTCGCGCGGCGAGGGTGAGAGGAGGAGGCATGGCGGTCACGACTGCCGAGGTCACTCCGACGAGGACGCTCGTGGAGGCGGCTCGCCCCGCCGACCCGGCGCCCCTCGGGCTGGCCGCGTTCGCGCTCACGACGTTCATCCTCAGTGGGCACAACGCAACGTTCATCCCCGACCTGATCTGGGTCGGGCTGGCCCTGTTCTACGGCGGGCTCGTGCAGCTGCTCGCCGGCATGTGGGAGTTCAAGAACCAGAACGTCTTCGGTGCGACGGCGTTCTCGACCTACGGCGGCTTCTGGATGTCGCTCGGCATCTTCGTGGTGCTGGCGGTCGTCTCGAAGAGCTTCGCCGGCGACCTCAAGGGAGCGAACCTGCCGAACGCGATCGCGTGGTTCCTGCTCGCGTTCGCGATCTTCAACACGTACATGCTCTTCTGGTCGACGCAGGTCAGCGTCGCCGTGTTCCTCGTGTTCCTGACGCTCGAGGCGACGGAGCTGCTGCTCGTGATCGGGAACTTCGACGCGGCCCACGGCAACGCGAACAGCGAGTGGATCCATCTCGGCGGCTGGGTCGGCATCGCCACGGCGCTCGTTTCGTGGTACGCATCGGCTGCAGGTGTGATCAACGGCATGAAGGCCCCGTCCGTCGTCCTGCCCGTGGGTGCGCCGCTGACGTTCGGCGGTCACGCGCTCAGGCATCGCCAACACGCGTAATCTCCGCACCGTGGAAACCACAGCCCAAGACATCGACACGCTGTTCCTCGAAGAGCGTCGGTTCGAGCCGTCCGGCGACTTCGCAGCGCGTGCGAACGCACAACCCGAGATCTACGACCGGGACTTCGAGGAGTTCTGGGAGAGCGAAGGCCGCGAGCGCGTGGCGTGGTTCGAGCCGTTCACGAAGCTCTACGAGTGGGACCCGCCCTACGCGAAGTGGTATCTCGGCGGCAAGCTGAACGTCGCGTGGAACTGCCTCGACAAGCACGTCGAGGCCGGGCGCGGCAGTACGGTCGCCTACTACTGGGAGGGCGAGCCCGAAGACGAGCGCCGCGAGGTCACGTACGCCGACCTGCTCACCGAGGTGACGAAGCTCGCGAACGGGCTGAAGGCACTCGGGGTCGGCAAGGGCACGCCGGTCGGCATCTACATGGGGATGGTCCCGGAGACGCCCGTCGCCATGCTCGCCTGCGCCCGGCTCGGCGCGCCGCACACCGTCGTCTTCGGCGGCTTCTCGGCCGACTCGCTCGCGGGCCGGTTGCAGGACATGGAGTGCGAGGTGCTGATCACGCAGGACGAAGCGTGGCGGCGCGGCACGACGGTGCCGCTGAAGAAGACCGCGGACGAGGCTGTCGCGGAGTCACCGAGCGTGCGGCACGTGATCGTGCTGAGGCGCACCGGCAACGTCGTGCCGATGGAGGACGGCCGCGACCAGTGGTGGCACGACGTCGCGACCGACGAGTCGGAGTGCCCGGCCGAGCCGATGGATCCGGAGGACCTGCTGTACCTCCTCTACACCTCGGGGACGACCGCGAAGCCGAAGGGGATCGCGCACACGACGGCCGGCTACCTCGTCGGCGTCGCGGCGACGCATCACTACATCTTCGATCTCAAGCGCGACGAGGACGTGTACTGGTGCGCCGCCGATGTCGGCTGGGTGACCGGCCACAGCTACATCGTCTACGGGCCGCTCTGCAACGGCGCGACGTCGGTGCTCTACGAGGGCACGCCCGACTACCCGGACCGGGACCGCTGGTGGGCGATCGCGGAGCGCTACGGCGTGACGATCCTCTACACGGCCCCGACGGCGATCCGCTCGCACATGAAGTGGGGGCCGGAGCACGCCGAGAAGCACGACCTCTCGAAGCTGCGGCTGCTCGGATCCGTCGGCGAGCCGATCAATCCCGAGGCGTGGATCTGGTACCACGATCACATCGGCGGCAGCCGTTGCCCGATCGTCGACACCTGGTGGCAGACGGAGACGGGGATGATCATGATCACGCCGCTCCCCGGGATCACGACGACCAAGCCGGGCTCGGCAACGAAGCCGTTCCCCGGCGTGGACGCCGCGGTGTTCAACGACGCGGGCGAGGAGGTCGGGCCCGGTGGCGGCGGCTACCTCGTGCTGCGGCGCCCGTGGCCGGCGATGCTGCGCGGGCTGTACAAGGAGCACGACCGCTATGTCGAGACGTACTGGTCGAAGTACCCGAACGTCTACTTCGCGGGCGATGGGGCCCGGGTCGACGAAGACGGCGACTTCTGGCTGCTCGGACGCGTCGACGACGTGATGAACGTCGCCGGCCACCGCATCTCGACGATCGAGGTGGAATCCGCGCTCGTCGACCACCAGGAGGTCGCCGAGGCGGCGGTCGCGGCGCGCAACGACGCGACCACCGGGCAGGCGATCGTCGCCTTCGTGACGCTCAAGGGCGGCGCCGAGGGGTCGGTCACGAAGCTCGAAGAGCTGCGCAACCACGTGGCGCGGAAGATCGGGCCGATCGCGAAGCCGGCGAACATCGTCTTCACGCCGGAGCTGCCGAAGACGCGCAGCGGGAAGATCATGCGCCGTCTCCTCCGCGACGTGGCGGAGAACAGGCCGCTCGGCGACACGACGACGCTCGCCGACCCGACCGTCGTGGACGAGATCCGTTCGCGCGGCGCGGAGGAGCAGTCGAAGGAAGACTGACGGCGTCGTCCTGAC
>JABFWJ010000404.1 GCA_013362295.1 Thermoleophilia bacterium | reverse complement strand
GACCTACGACGAGCGCTTCACCTCCGTCCTCGCCGGCGGCGACGACGCGAGGGCAGCCGCGCACCTTCTCTCGAGCTTCCTGGAATGGCAGAACGCCCGCCGATGATGCCGGTGCGGCGGCCGCGCGGTCCGTCGCCGGAGCAGGTGCGGCGCCGTCGCGTCGCCGCGCTCGCGGCGATCGTCGTCGCGCTCGTCGCCGTCGTCGTCGCCGTGGTGATCGCCGTGCCGCACGTGCACCGCAAGCACACGCTGCCCCCGCCGCCGCCACCGCCGAAGCCGTTCCGCGTGATCTTCCCCGAGGGGTTCACGCGCGCGCAGATGGTCCAGCGCGTGCAGGCGGTCGCGAAGATCGCGCGGCGCAAGCGCCACAAGCCGGTCGCGCTGAACGGCAGGCAGTACGCGCTCGCGACCCGGCGTGCGGTCCTGCCCTGTTTCAGGCCGCATCGCCAGACGAAGATCGAGGGCTTCCTCTTCCCGGCGACGTATGACTTCGTCAAGGCGACGACGGGCCGCCAGCTCGCCGCCCAGCAGCTGCAGGCGTTCTGCACCAATTGGAGGTCGGTCAACCTCGCGTACGCGCGCAAGAAGAACCTGACGCCGTACGACGTGCTGATCATCGCGTCGATGGTCGAGAAGGAGACGCTCGCCCCGGACGAGCGGCGACTCGTCGCCGCGGTCATCTACAACCGCCTGCACGCGCGCATGCCACTCGGCATCGACGCGACGCTGCGCTACGGGCTGAAGATCCCGCCGACGAAGTCGATCCTGCTGTCGCAGCTGAACAGCGACGGCCCGTACAACACGCGCAAGCGCCCCGGCCTGCCGCCGACGCCGATCGCGAACCCGGGCCTCGCGTCGATCCAGGCCGCCGCTCATCCGGCGGCGGTGAACTACCTGTACTTCGTCCGCAAGCCGGACAAGGTGCATCACTTCTTCACCGCGAGCGACACGGCATTCGCGCGCTACGAGTGCGAACACGGCTACGGCTGTTGAGCACGCACGTCGGTCTCATCGGCCGCCCGGTTGCGCACTCGCTCTCGCCGCGGATGCAAAACGCCGCGTTCGCGGCGCGCGGTCTCGACTGGGTCTACACGGCGCACGATGTCGAGGACGCGCTCGCCGGCGTTCGGGCACTCCGCGAGCTCGGCTTCGCGGGCGCGAACGTCACGATCCCGCACAAGCAGGCCGTGGTCGCGGCGTGCGACCAGGCGGACGGCGAGGCGGTCAATACGCTCCTCTTCCGCGACGGCCGGGTGCTCGGCTTCAACACCGACAAGGAGATCCTCGCCGGCGTCGAGGCGCAACGTGCCTGCGTGATCGGCGCCGGCGGAGCCGCACGCACCCTCGCACCGGCACTGCCGACGGACACGCGCGTCTACTCGCGTTCGGGCACGTGGCCGCCGGACGCGACCGGGTGCGACCTCGTCGTCAACGCGACGCCGGTGCGCGACGCGGTCGTGGTTGAGCTGCACGCGGGCCAGACGGTCGTCGATCTCGCCTACGGGCCCGAGGAGACTGCGCTCGTGGCCGCGGCCCGCGCCGCCGGCTGCGTCGTGATCGACGGGCTCGAGGCGCTCGTCCGCCAGGGCGCAGCGAGCTTTCGTCTCTGGACCGGGCTGGAACCGCCGGTCGAGGCCATGCGCAGGGCCGTCAGGACCTAGACCAGGCGAACGCCGCCCCGGCGAGGGCGAGCAGCACGCCGGCGACGGCGGCGAGCGTGACCGTGGGGCTCCGTCGCTCGTGGTGCTCGATCACGGCGGGCGGCGGTGCGGGACGGGCGGCGGTCCGAAACGCGTACGTCGTCCTGCTCTTCCCGGTGGCGTCCGGATTGCCGAGGAACGTCCGGTACTGCCGGACGCGCGCGAGGGTGAGAGACGCGCGTGTCGCCCGGTCGAGCAGCTGACGGCCCGAGAGCCCCGTGACCGGGGCGCGCAGGAGCCGGGTCGGATCCTGCGGTGTCACGGTCAAGCGGATCGGTCCACCCGCGTGAATCGTCGAACGGTCTTCGAGCACAAACCGCACGTGCCGGCGCCCGATCGTGCCCGTCACGAGCAGCGGCGCCGCGACGCGCACTTTCGTCGCGACGGGCCGGGTCGTGACGAGCGCGCCGCCGCTCGTGGCCGGTATCCCGCGGGACACGTCGTGGGCGAGCCCTGCGAGGTACTGCCGCCGCGGCGGGACGACGGCGTCGGCGGTGAAGGAGCCGGCCGAGACACCCGTGGCGTTGACGAGCGTGATGCGGCCCGGTGCGGCTTCGCCGCGCAGCGGGAGCGAGCGCGACGCCGCGGCCGGGTCGAGCGCGGCGCGCGCGATCAACCTCCGGCGGCCCGGGTTGAAGCCGGCCCAGAGGATCGACGCCGCACGCAGCCCGGGAGTCGACGCGGATCCCGGCGCCGCCTCGACCGAGAGCACGGGCGCGCCGATCGTGAAGAAGTAATCGCCCTTCACACGGACGTCGAGCCGCTGCGTCGCGCTGATCCTGAACGGCGTCCCGTCGGGATCGAGCGACACGTCGACTGTCGTCCGCGCGTCGACGCGGTGGCGGAATCCCTCGGAGGACGCGGTCGCTCCGCCCGCGAGCGGCGGCGCCGCCGAGAGCGGCGCCAGCGGCGAGGGCAGCGCGACGAAGTCGGCCGCATGTGCTTCCCCCGTGACTGCGAGCGCCGCGAGCGCGGCTACCGTCCAGCGTCTCATCGCGTCTGCGGCAGCGTCGGCAGCGTCGCCGAAAGCGGATCGTCCTTGACAGGCGCGTACGTCATGTCGTGGAAGCGCGCGAAGTAGATGTCGTCGTCGACGACGCCCTCGTGGTTGTTCCGGTTGAAACCGCGCTGATCCCCGTTCGCGCCCTCGGTCGTCACCTCGTTCAGCGCAGCGGTGATCCGCGGCGGCGCCGTCGAGCCGGCCTTCAGCACCGCGGCGGCGACCAGGTTGACGAAGTCGTATGCGTACATCGCCGTCTCGGGGAGCACGACCACCGCCCGGCCCGCGCGCGTCTTCACGCCGACGCGGTCGACGCCGAACGACGACTCGTACTTCTGCTCGAACGTGAGGAACGGCCCGGTGCCGACCTCTGCGGTGAGCCGGCCGCCTGCGAACGTCAGCCCGTCGACCCACTGCGGGTGGTCGGCCAGTTGCTGGCGCACGAACGGGTCGGCGCCTGTCGGCGGCGTGAAGACCGGGACGTTCCAGCCCGCGGACCGGGCGGCGGTCAGCACCGCGGCGATCGTCGCCGGGCGGCCCCACACGAGGAGCGCGGTCGCGTGGGCGCGCCGCGCGCGCAGCACCTGGGGGCCGAGGTCGAGCGCGTCGGCCGGAAGCGTCTCCTCGATGGCGACGGAGGATCGGTTCCGCGAGAACGCCGTCGCGAGCGCGCGGCCGCCCGCCGCGCCGTAGTCCGAGTCGTCGTGCATGAGCGCGATCTTCAGGCCCTTCGGGATCAGATACTCGGCGAGCCGGAACGCGAGGCCGTGGTCGGTGGGCGCGATCCGGAAGACGTTCGGCCGTGTGACCGGGTCGACGATCTGCCTGCCGCCCTCGAACACGACGCCGATCGGAACGCCGGCGTCATTCGCGATCCGCCACGACGCGTCGATGCCCGTGCCCTCGTCGACGACGGCGATTGCGTCCTGCCCGACGGCGCGTCGCATGTTCGCGACCGCGCGCGCCGGGGAGAGCCCGGTGTCGAGTGTGCGCACCCGTAGCTCGTAGGTCGTACCCGCGACGCGGAGCCCGTTCGCGTTCACTTCCTGCACGGCCAGGCGCGCGCCGTTCTCGATCGTCCGGCCGAGGTACGGCGAGCGCGAGAACGGCCCGTTGACGACGATCGTCAGCGGCGTCCGGTGCGACGGCGAGGAGCTGCCGCCGCACCCGGCCAGGGCGACGGCGGCGACGAGCACGAGCAGGACGCTGCGCACGGCGGGCCAGTGTAGTGGTGTAACCGGCAACGTTCGCCGGCCCCCTGGCCCGCGATCACACGGCGCGCTGCCGCGTCCTCGGTCGCATCCATAGGCAAGCTATGGACACTCCCTGCGTCCTTGCATCGCTTGGTGCTCGCGACCCAGGAAGCGGGCAACGTCACCGGCCACACCACTAGAACGACCGGCGGCCCAGGTAGGCCGCGCGGACGGCGTCGTCCGCCGCGACGGCATCCGGCGTCCCGTCGGCGATCACGCGTCCGGCGTCGAGCACCACGACGCGGTCGGCGAGCCGGCGCACGACCCCGAGGTTGTGCTCGACGACGAGCAGCGCGAGGCCCTCGTCGCGCAGCGAGCGCAGCAGGCCCGTCATGCGAGCGGCCTCGACCGTCGACGCGCCGGCGGTCGGCTCGTCCACGAGCAGCACCGACGCGCCGGTCGCGTACGCGGCGGCGATCATCAGCGCCCGCTGATCGGTGACCGGCAACTCGCCGGCCGGGACGTCGTGCAGCACGCCGAACCGGTCGAGAACAGCGCGCGCGTGAGCGACATAGGCTGCGTCCTCCGCGCGGGCCTGCGGCGTCGAGAAGAGGGAACGCACCAGTCCGGCGCGCGAACGGCGGCCGGCGGAGGCGACGAGGACGTGCTCGAGCGGCGTCAGCGTGGGGAACACCGCGGTCGCCTGCAGCGTGCGGGCGACGGAGCCGTGCGCGACGACGACGCTGCCCTCGTCGGGCTCGATCGTGCCGGCCAGCATGCGCAGCACGGTCGTCTTGCCCGAGCCGTTCGGTCCGACGAGGGCCGTGATACGGCCGGGCGCGATCCCGACCGCGACGTCTTGCGCCGCGACGACATTTCCGAACGCCTTGCCGAGCGCACGCGCCTCGAGCGTCGCGGGGCGCGCACGGTCGGGGCCGGATCCCGGACCGGCGCGCCGGCGCCGCTTCGGCGCGCGCACGATCCCCTCCCAACCGAGCGAGACGATGCCGAGCAGCATGATCGCGGTGAGCAGCGTGTGCGCCCGGGCGGCCGCCACGTTCTCGAGGCGGCCGACGAAGTCCGCGGCCACCGACAGGACGCCGAGCACGAGAATCCCGGCAGGCGCGCCGAGCGGCGCAAGCGCACCGCCGACGAGCACGACGACGAACAGCCGGAACGAGAGAAACGGCCCGTACTGCGTCGCGTCGCCGACGCCCGCCAGCTGCACCGCGAACGCACCCGCGACGCCGGCCACCGCACCTGACGCGGCGACCGCGACCACACGCAGGCGCAGCACCGGTACGCCGAGCGCGGCCGCTGCAGCTTCCCGGTCGCGGGCGGCCGCGAGCCGCAGGCCGATCGGAGAGCGCGCGAGTGCGAGATAGCCAAGCGCCGCGAGGCCCGTCAGCGCTAGCGCTAGCTCGTAGTGCCCGCTCGCGGTCGGCCCGCCGCCGACGACCACGCCTTCGGATCCGCCGAGGAACCACGTGATCGACTGCAGCATGAAGGCGACGAGCCACGAGACGATCCACGTGGCTGCGGCGAAGCCGGCACGCGGCAGCCGCGCGAAGGCGTAGCCGACGAGCCCGCCGGCGCTGCTCCCGCCGAGCCCGCCGGCGACCGCCGCGAGCGGGAGCGGGATGCCCGCGGCGAGTAGGTGGGCGGCAACGACGGCGCCGACTGCGACGAACGCACCCTGTGCGAGCGAGGGCAGCCCGGCGACGCCGACGGCGAATGCAAGGCCGACCGCGGCGCATGCGAGGTAGAGACCCCCGGCGAGGTCGGCCGTGCGAGCCTCGCCGAACGCGAGCGGTGCGAGCGCCGCGATCGCGAACGCGGCGAAGGCGTAGGTCGTTCGCCGCCGCCAGCCGATGCGGAGCTCGTGGAACGCGTCCGCGAACGCAGTCACTCGAACACCTCGGTCGTCGTCCGCGCGCGCCATGCGAAGAACAGCAGGCCGAGCGCCAGCGGTACGACGTCGCGATAGGCGGCGCCGAGCTCGAGCGTCCCGAGATGCACCGACGTGACCGCGGCCTGCGTGAGGCCGAGGGCGATCCCGGCGGCCAGCGCGCGCCGGGCGTCGAACCACACGACGGCGGCGGCGAGGAGGCCGTAGAGCCCGTAGCGCGCTGCAGCGTCCACGTCGAACGCCGCCGACGGCGCCGCCAGGATCGCGGCCAGCCCGGCCCAGACTCCCGCGAGCGCGAACGCGAGGCCGACCAGCCGGCCGACCGGCAGGCCGACGAGCACGGCCGCGTCGAAGTCCTGTGCGATCGCCTCCAGCGCGCGGCCGAAACGCGTGCGCTGCAGGAGCGCGACGCCGAGTCCCGCGAGCACGAGCGCCGCGACCGCGACGAAGATCGACCGCACCTGGATCGTCGCGCCGCCGACGTGCCAGAAACCGTCGTCGGCGACGTGGCGGAACGGGAGGGGATCCGGAAACACGTACGCGGGCCGGTCGAAGAAGACGACGAGCAGCGTGCGCACCGCGAAGGCGACGGCGAGCGACGCGCCGACCCAGCCGATCACCGAGCCGCGCGCACGGTACGGCTCGATCGCGAGGAAGTACGCGCCTGCGCTCGCGACCGCCGTCACGAGCAGCCCGACGACGAGCGCGAGCAGGAAGCGGGCGCCCGCGACGCTCGTCTGCGAGACCGGCTCGTTGCCCGCTGCGGCCAGCAGGGTGACGAACACGCCGAGCGCGATCAGCTCCCCGAAGGCGAAGTGCACGACACCGGTCAGGCGGAAGACGAGCGAGTGTCCGACCGCGACGAGCCCGTAGACGGTGCCGGCCGCAAACCCGCTCGCGAGGATCTGAAGGGCGACCGCCACGGCGCACCACTGTAGAGCCCTGCTCTCTAGGCTTCCGCGCATGACGCTCCGCCTCTCGTCGGCCGGCGAGTCGCACGGCCCCGCGCTCGTCGCGATCGTCAGCGGCCTGCCCGCCGGGCTGACGCTCGACCGCGAGGCGATCGACGCCGACCTCAGGCGGCGACAGGAAGGCTACGGCCGCTCGCCGCGCCAGCAGATCGAGACCGACCGGGTCGAGGTGCTCGCCGGTCTCCGGCAGGGCCGGACGCTCGGCACGCCGCTCGCACTCGTCGTCCGGAACGTCGACCACAAGAACTGGACGTGGGGCATGTCGCCCTGGCCGCCCGAGGGCGAGCCGAGCGGGAAGGGGACGAAGCCGGTCACCCTGCCGCGGCCGGGCCACGCCGACCTCGCCGGCGTGCTCAAGTACGGTCACGCGGACGTTCGCGACGCGCTCGAACGCGCCTCGGCGCGCCACACGGCCGTCCACGTCGCCGCGGGCGCCGTCGCGAAGGCGCTGCTCACGACGATCGGGATCACGGTCACGGGCTCGGTGGTCGACGAGGAAGGGCTGCGCGCGAACGTGGACGCGGCGCGCGTGGAAAGGGACACGGTCGGCGGCGTCGTCGAGGTACGCGCCCGCGGCGTCCCGCCGGGACTCGGGTCGTATGCGACGAAGGAGGACC
>JABFWJ010000488.1 GCA_013362295.1 Thermoleophilia bacterium | reverse complement strand
AGGGATCGTGACGCACATGACGATGGTCGACGTGACACACAACCACATCGGCGCGACAAGTTTGCGTGGAATCACGATGGGTGAGAAGTCGAAGGGCTCGATCCGGCACAACGACGTGCTCGGCGCGCACGGCGTCGGGATCATCTGTCTCGACCATTCCGAGTGCGAGATCGAGCACAACATGGTCGTCGGGACGCGGAAAGATCCGAGCGGAGACGCGTCGCGCGCAGGCGTCGCGATCGAGGCGCACTTCTTCGCGCAGGCGAAGGTCGCGCACAACACGGTCGTCGCCAGTCCGGGCGGCGTCGCCGCGTTCGATCAGTCGACGCTGACGCGCTGATGGAGACGACACGGTTCCAGCTCGTCGCCCGCACGGGCCACCCGAGCTTCCTGGACCTCCCGTGGGACACGCCGCTCGAGGAGTGGGCGACGCCGCGGCTCGTCAACGTGATCCGCGGCATCAGCCGCCACGTCGTCCGCTTCGTCGAATACGACGGGGCGCTCTATGCCCTGAAGGAACTGCCCGAGCGGCCGGCGCGCCGCGAGTGGGGTCTCCTGCGCGGGCTCGAGAGCCAGGGCCTGCCCGTCGTCGAGGCAGTCGGCATCGTCACCGAGCGAGAAGACGACCTCGAGGCGGTCCTGATCACGCGCCACCTCGAGTACTCGCTGCCGTACCGCGCGCTCTTCTCCGGCGCGGCGATCCCGGATCTGCGCACGCACCTGCTGAACGCGCTCGCCGAGCTCTTGACGCGGCTGCACCTACGCGGCTTCTTCTGGGGCGACTGCTCGCTCTCGAACGCACTCTTCCGGCGCGACGCCGGCGCCCTCTCGGCCTACCTGGTCGACGCGGAAACCGGCGAGCAGCATCAGCAGCTGAGCGACGGCCAGCGGGGCTACGACCTCGATATCGCGCAGCTCAACGTCGTCGGCGAACTGCTCGACATCGAGGCCGAGCTGGGCCTCCCGGTCGACCTCGATCCCGAGGAGACGGCGGACGAGATCGTCCGGCGCTACCAGGCGCTGTGGCACGAGCTGACGCGCGAGGAGGCTTTCGGCACCGACGAGCACTACAAGGTCGAGGAGCGGCTCCACCGGCTGAACTCGCTCGGGTTCGACGTCGAGGAGATCCAGCTGAACGCGACACCCGAGGGCTACCGGCTCAACCTCGACCCCCACGTCGTCGAGCCAGGCCACCACCGTCATCGCCTGCTACGGCTGACGGGGCTCGACGCGCAGGAGAACCAGGCGCGGCGGATGCTGAACGACATCGCTCGCTTCCGCGAAGCGATGGAGCGGAGGGAGAACCGCCCGATCTCGGAGTCGGTCGCTGCGTCGCACTGGCGGGACGAGGTCTTCGAGCCGACGGTGGCCGCCGTCCCGGAGGACCTGTGGGCGGCGCTACCCGCGGCCGAGCTCTTTCACCAGGTGCTCGAGCACCGCTGGTTTCTCTCCGAGAAGGCGGGCAAGGACGTCGGGATCGACAAGGCCCTCGGGTCGTACGTGGAGTCGGAGCTGCCGATGCTCCGGCCCGAGCGGATCGTGCTCGAGGAGCCGGGCGACGAAGAGGCTCTTGCGGACGGCGAGGCCGCAGACTTGTCCCGATAAGCGGCTTGTGTAGCTGTACAGCTACAGCACATCGGTTGCAGATCTGTTACAGACATACGGCCGACCGCCGCAATTGCGGCGGGTCGACCGTGTCAAGGGGCGGCTAGGAGGCCTAGGACTGCTTGGCTGATGCGGACGAGCGCGTCATGCGCGGAAGGCTACGCCGCCGACCGGATGGATTCTTCGGCCAAATTGACGATTCCTCGTCGTTCTCGGGGATGATCGCGCGATGAGCGTCTATCGCACTCCAGACAGCCGTTTCCGAAATCTGCCCGGGTTCGACTTCGAGCCCCATTACCTCGACCAGGACGGCCTGCGCATGCACTACGCCGACGAGGGCCGGGGGGATCCGCTGCTGCTCCTGCACGGCGAGCCCACGTGGGCATTCCTCTACCGCAAGATGATCCCGACGCTCGCCCGCGTCGGGCGCTGCATCGCGCCCGACTACTTCGGGTTCGGCCGCTCGGACAAGCCGACCGATCCGGGCTGGTACTCCTACGACGGCCACGTCGCGTCGATCGCCCGGCTCGTCGAGGAGCTCGACCTGCAGCGGATCACGCTCGTCGTCCAGGACTGGGGCGGGCCAATCGGGTTCCGCGTCGCGGTCGAGAATCCGGAGCGCGTGGCGCGGCTGGTGGTGATGAATACGGGCATCGGCGCGCGCGCGCCGGGCGAGGAGTGGCTCCGCTTCCAGGCGTTCATGCGGCGCGTCGGCACCGAGATCGTCGCCGGGCAGCTCATTCGACTCTCGCTCGTCCAGCCGACGAGCGGCGAGGTGATCGCCGGTTACGACGCGCCGTTCCCGGTCCCGGAGTCCCGGGTCGGCATCGTGCAGTTCCCTGAGCTCGTCGCCACGAGCTCCGACCACCCGTCGGCCCCCGCCATGCTCACCGTGCGCGACCGGTTGCGCGAGCTCGACCGGCCCGCGCTCGTCCTCTTCGGCGACAGCGACCCGATCTTCTCGCGGCGTGCGGCCGAGGTGATGGCCGAGCTCCTGCCGGACGCCGAGCTCGATCCACCGGTCGAGGGCGCCGGCCACTTCCTGCAGGAAGACCGGGGCGAGCTGCTCGGCGAGCGGATCGCCGCCTGGACGGACCTCTGACCGGATTCATACGAAAGAGCGCCGCTCGTCCATACGAACGCCGAGCACAGTGCGACAGCTCCCCGAGACCTGAACTGCGGCCCGGCAATGCGGCAGCCGGATGAGGCCTCGACAGGGATCGCGCGAAGGTGGAGATCGGCAGTGGCGGCGCCGCCGATCTCCACCCACCGCGCTGCTCTCAGATGATTCCGGCGCGGGCGGCCTGCGTCGCGGCGGCGGCACGCGTCGACTGAGCGAGCTTCCGGAGGATGTTCGCGACGTGGCGGTGCACGGTGTGCTCGCTGAGCACGAGTGTCGTGGCGATCTCGCGGTTACTCATCCCGGTGGCGACGAGCCGCAGGATCTCGGTCTCGCGCGAACTGAGCGGCGTGGCGCCGTTCGACTCCGGGACGACGTCGTGGTGGAGGAAGCCGGCGAGCGCGCGGAACAGCTCCCGCTGGTCGTCCTTCCACGGGAGATGGGAGTCGCCGCTCAACGGGACGAAGCGTGCGTGCGGCAGGAGCGAGGCGAGCTCGCGCCCGCGCCCGATCGGAACGGTCCGGTCGCCGCGGCGGTGGAGAACGAGCGCCGGAACCGGGACCTTCGGCAGCAGCGGGCGCACGTCGGCGCAGAGGTCGAGCTCGAGGAAGATCGACGCCGCTTCCGCGGTCGCAGCCGCACGCTGCATGCGCGTGTGCTCGGCGATCTCGTCGCCGCTCGCGTGCGGGTCGAAGAGACCGGCGAGCATCTGTGCCCCGAGTCTCCAGTTCAGCCGCACGAACTCGATCAGCGAACGCCGTGTCGCCTCCGGAATGTCGTTGCGCGTCGCGTAGCCGCCGAAGTACACGAGCTTCTCGACCGCGCCGGGACGGCGGACCGCCAACTGCGACGCCGACATGCAACAGCACGACGAGGCGTAGACGACGGCCGAGCCGCCGACGGCGTCGATCACCGCTTCGAGCTGGCGGCTCTCCGACTCGATCGTCGGGCGCGGCTCGAGGTCGCGCGAGGAGAGCCCGCAGCCGATGCGGTCGAACCGGACGACCTGATGGGTCTTCGCGACCTCCCGGTAGAACGCGCGCTGGCCGGGATCGGACCATTCCTCCTCGAGGTGCGAGACCCAACGCGGGCCCAGCACCATCGGCGGGCCGTCGCCGTAGGTCGCGTACGCGAGCCGCCGGCCTTCGAAATCGATGAAGCCGATGTTCTGCTCCATGTAGGTGAAGCCTAATGGCCCGGTCGGGCCATTCGGAAAAGATGGCCCTTGAGGACGACGCGCCGGGCCATGCCCCGCAGGCACCCTGGAAGCATGAACGCGGAGGTACTCAGGGGCATCACGGTGCGGCCGCTCAGGAATGGCCAGACCGAGGTCGTGCAGGCGGTGTTCGACCGCCTCGGCCCGCACTCCCGACGGCTTCGGTTCGGCGGCGCGAAGAACGTGCTCACCCGTGGGGAGCTCGAGCAGCTCGCCCGGGTGGACGGGGACCATCACGTGCTCGTGGCGTGGCACGACGGCGCACCGGTCGGAATCGCGCGGCTCGTCCGCGACGGCTCCCTCGCAGACATCGCGTTCGACGTCGTCGACTCGCTGCAGGGAAACGGTGTCGGATCCGTCCTCTCCCAGCGGCTCGCGGAGGACGCGCGCGCGGCCGGCATCCAGACGCTCCGCGCGACGATGAGTGCCGAGAACCGCGCGTCGCTCGCCTTGATGCGGCGCATCACGGACGGGCTAAAGGTGCGGTATGCAGCAGGCCAGGCGGAGGTTGTCGGCCGGGCTGCTTAGAGGGTTGATGTGGAATTGCGTGCCCGCGGGGATGGCTCAGACCAAGCAGCTCGTCCGGGGCGGGCGCAGAGCATAGCTGGGTCTACGTTCAAGCCCGCACCGAGCGAGATGCGCCGCGTCTGAGCCACCAGCCGCGGGTACGCGTGCATTCCACATCAAGCCTCTACAGTGAGCGAATGGCTCACTCAATCGGTCTGAAGATCGACCACGAGCTGCCGGTCTCGAACGTCGACATCAAGATCGTGGTGACGCGAGACGGCGAGCGGCTCGGCGTCGTGAAGGTCAGCCGCGGCTCGATCGACTGGAAGCCCGGGAAGGCGAAGCGCACGTGGTCATTGACCTGGCAGCAGTTCGACGACCTGATGCGCGAGTTCGGGCACCCGCCGCGGTAGGCGCGAACGGCTTGTTCCCGAATCTGATCGGCGGAGCCGAACCGGATTCGAGCCTTTCAGGCGAGGCAGCGACTATCTCGGTTCGCCGCCGCTGAAGGTGTGCCAGCGCCATTCGCCGCGGCGCCGGACGAGCACCGCCGTCAACCGGTAGGGAGCGCCGTTCACCGTGCCGGTGGCGTTGATCCACGCGACGTCCCCTTCCTCGTGCAGGCGGCGCTCCTCCCACACGAAGCGGATCTCGGTCGGCGAGGCCGCGATCGCGTCGACGTGCGCCCGCAGCTGAGCCGGACCGTCGTCGCGCTCGGCGAGCTCCGAGCCTCGCAGCGCGATGTCGGCGTCGTCAGCCCAGAGCGCCATGAACGCCTCGGGCTCGCGCAGCGCCTCGAACAGCGCGTCGAACACGGTCAGAGGATCAGGCCCTGCCACGGCTCCAGCGTCCGTCCCTCGTGCTTCGCGCTTGCGTCGGTCATATTGAGCACGCACGTCCTTTCTCCGCGGCGGTACGCCCACACACCGTCCGAACTCGGCAACGTCTCGTAGCCGTCGTCGGCGAGCTGCCTGCGCTGCTCGATCAGCTGCCGCGTGTAGTGCAGCGTCGAGCCCGGGTCGTCTCTTTGGTCGGCCACGTTGCGGGAGGTGTTCGTCAGCGGCAGCCACGGGTCGCGCCACTCCTCGCCGCTCGGCGTCCACGGAAGCGGCGTCCGTTCGGGGTCACGCGGCGGACGTGCGGAATCCGTGACCCGGCTCTTCGGCACCTTCCCGTCGGCGAGCGCGATCTCGTCCCCCTGGTAGAGGATCGCCCAGCCCGGCAACGTGAGCAGGAGAAAGAGCGCGGCGCGATGTCGTCGCTCGTCGCCCTTCCCCCAGCGCGTCGCCATGCGCGAGTGGTCGTGGTTCGAGCCGAACCAGATCGGCACGCGGTTCTCCGGGATCTCGCGCATCGTCTGCTCGACGATCGGTCGCAGCTCGTCGAGCTCGAACTCGGCGCGGCAGAAGTCGAAGTTCTGCGCGAGGTCGAGGTGCTCGTAGTACGCGGTCAGCTTGTCGAGCGAGACGTAGGTCTCCCCCATCAACGTCGGCTTCGGGTCGTACTCCCGGGCGACCTCCTGCCAGCGCGCGAAGATCTCGTGAGCCTCGGGGCGCTCGCGCATGTACTCCCTGCCGTCCCGCAGAAGCTTGTCGTTGATCAGCCCGTGCGCCACGTCGATCCGGAAGCCGGCGACGCCGCGATCGAACCAGAAGCGCAGGATGCGGTCGAACTCGTCGCGGACCGCGTCTGCCCACCAGTCCAGATCGGGCTGCTCCGGCGTGAACTGGTGCAGGTAGCGGCGATCGAATCGCTTGTCGAGCCGCCAGGCCGTCTTGCCGGTGAAGACCGAGCGCCAGTCGTTCGGGATGCCCTTCGCCCAGACGTAGTACTCGGGATGCTCGGCGAACCAGGGGTGCTGGTCCGAGGTGTGGTTGGGTACGAGGTCGAGCCAGACCTCGATCGACCTGCGTCTGGCGCCGGCGATCAGCGCATCGAGGTCGTCGACCGTCCCGAGGTCGGGATGGACGGCGCAGTAGTCGGCGACGTCGTACCCCCAGTCGGCGTTCGGGCTCGGAAACGTCGGGCTCGACCAGATGACGTCGACTCCGAGCCACTGCAGGTAGTCGAGCTTGGACGTGAGCCCGGGCAGATCACCGACGCCGTCGCCGTTCGAGTCCGCGAAGGAGCGCGGGTAGATCTGGTAGATGACCCCGCCGGGCACCGCGCCGTTCTATCGAAATGCGCGGTCTAGCTGATCGACCAAGTGTCGCCCGAGCCGACGAGCGCCTGCAGGTCGCCGTCGCCCTTGGCGTTCGCGAGCTGCGCCGCGACGAGCTCGTCGTAGCTGTCGCGCTGCACGTCGCGAAACACGCCCAGCGGGACCGTCCCGTGCGTCTCCTCGGTGACACGCGACAGGGCGAAGGCCGTGGCGAAGTCCGTCTCGTCGTGGGTGATGCCCGTGTCCCCGACGACCTCGCCGTGCTTCAGGTAGAGGCGGTTCTCTTTCTCGTCCCGGACGAAGTCGAACGCGCCGTCGTTGTAGATGTTGCAGTTCTGGAGGATCTCCACGAACGCGGCGCCGTTGTGCGCGGCCGCGCGGCGCAGCACCTCCGTGAGCCCGGGCTTGTCCGTGTCGATCGCGCGCGCGACGAAGGTGGCGTCCGCGCCCAGCGCAATGGACAGCGGGTTGAACGGGAAGTCGACGCTGCCCATCGGCGTCGAGCCGGTGACCTTGCCCTGCTCGCTCGTCGGCGAGTACTGCCCCTTCGTCAGGCCGTAGATCTGGTTGTTCAGCATCAGGATCTTGATGTTGACGTTGCGCCGCAGCGAATGGATCAGATGGTTGCCGCCGATCGAGAGGGCGTCCCCGTCACCGCTCACGACCCAGACCGACAGATCCGGGCGCGACACGGCGAGCCCCGTGGCGATCGCCGGCGCGCGGCCGTGGATCGAGTGCATGCCGTAGGTCTGCATGTAGTACGGGAACCGCGCTGCGCACCCGATGCCGGA
>JABFWJ010000344.1 GCA_013362295.1 Thermoleophilia bacterium | reverse complement strand
CCGCGCTCGCAGTGGCGGACGCGCTCGCAAGCCGCGGCGTGTACGTGACGTTCGCCGGGTCGCCGGATCGCGTCGTAGCGCGTCTGGTTCCTGAAGCCGGCTACGAGCTCGACACGTTCCGCATCACCGGCTTTCCCCGCCGGCCGTCGATCGCGCTCGCGCGCTCGCTCCTGCTCGCGGGCGCCGCCCCGCGTGCGTGCAGGCGCATCCTGCGCACGCGCCGGCCCGACGTCGTCCTCGGCGGCGGCGGCTTCGTCGCCGGCCCGATGGTGTTCGCGGCCTCGACGCTCGGCATCCCGTCGGCCCTGACCGAGGCCGACGCGCACTTCGGTCTCGCGAACAGGCTCGCCGCGCCGTTCGCCAGCCGCATCTTCCTCTCCTACCCCGTCGAGACGCGCTTCGGCCGCAAGGCGCGCGTCGTCGGCAGGCCGATCCCCGCGCAATCGCGCTCCGTTGCGCAGGCCGACGCGCGCGAGATCTTCGAGCTCCCGCAGGATGCGCGGATCCTCGGCGTCTTCGGAGCGCTCGCCGGCGCGAAGTCGCTCAACGAGTTTGCGGCGGAGACCTGGGGGCGGACGGGTCCGCCGATCCTGCACATCACGGGGCGGCGCGACTACGACGCGGTCAGGCGCCGCGTCACGCGTGGCGACTATCGCGTGCTACCGGAGACCGAACGCTTCGGTGCGGCGCTGTCGGCCGCAGACCTCGTGCTCGCACGATCGGGGTCGACGGTGTGGGAGGTCGCCGCGGCTGGCCGTCCGGCGATCTTCGTCCCGTATCCGTTTGCGACGGGAGACCACCAGGCGCGCAACGCGCAGCACTTCGTTCGGGCCGGCGGCGCGATCATGGTGCGCGAGCTCGATCTTGCGGACGTCCCCGACATCGTGCGCTCGCTGCTCGGCGATCCCGGGCGACTGCGTGAGATGGGCGAGGCGATGCTGCGCGCCGCTCGGCCCGACGCTGCCGACGAGATTGCGGACGAGCTCGTCGCGCTGGCGACGCAGTGAGCGCGGGCGACCTCCACGGGCGGCGCCTGTGGTTCGTCGGCATCGGCGGAGCCGGGTTGAGCGCATACGCGCAGCTGGCGCGCGCGTGGGGAGCAGAGGTCGGCGGCTGGGACCGCGTTCGGACGCCGTACCTCGAGCCGCTCGCCGATGTCCCGCTCGAGATCGCTCCGGAGCCGCTCGTTCCGGACGGCTGGGAAGCCGTCGTCTCGTCGGCGTATCCGTCGGTCCCCGGGATGCGGCGGGTGGAATTCCTGCGCGAACTCGTCTCGGCGCGGTCGTCGATCGTGGTCGCGGGCACGCACGGGAAGGGAACGACGGCGGCGATGATCGCCTACGTGCTGCGTGAGACGGGACGCGACCCTGCCTGGCTGATCGGCGCGCCCGTGCCGCAGCTCGGCTCGAATGCCGGCGGCGGCGACGGTCTCCTCGTCGTCGAGGCGGACGAGTCGGACCGCACCGTGTTCGCGCTGCCCGCCGAGATCGCCGTCGTCACGAACGTCGAGCTCGATCATCACTCCGAGTTCGCGTCGGTGTCCGAGCTCGAAGAGGAGTTCGACCGCTGGCTCGCCGCGGCCGCGCACGTCGTGCGCGACGCCGCACCGCTCGACGGCGAGCTCGCGCTGCCGGGCGCGCACAACCGGCAGAACGCCGGTGCCGCGCTCGCGGCGCTCGAGCTGGCGGGTGTTTCACGCGCCGAGGCGGAACCGGTCTTGCGTCACTTCACCGGGACCGGCCGTCGGTTCGAGGTGCACGAGCACGGCGAGATCACGATCGTCGACGACTACGCCCACCACCCGACAGAGATCGCCGTGACGATCGCGGCGGTGCGCGAGCGGTTTCCCGGCGCGCGCGTGCGCGTGCTCTTCCAGCCGCATCTCTTCTCCCGGACCCGGCACCTCGCCGACGAGCTCGCGGAGGCGCTCGCCGCGGCGGACGACGTCACCGTCACTGACATCTATCCCGCCCGGGAGCAGCCGGTGCCCGGCGTGACGGCGCGGCTCGTGGTCGACGCCCTCAGCGACCGTGGTGTGCTCGCGGCCTACATGCCGACCGTCGAGGACGGCGTGGCCCGCCTCCAGCGGCGCGCTCGTCCCGGAGATGTCCTGCTTGTGCTCGGGGCCGGCGACGTCGACCGCGCCGTCGGCCTCCTCCAGCGCTAGCGTTTCGGGGGTGCTGGTCGAGGAGAACGTCGCGCTTGCGCGCCACACGACGATCGGGACCGGGGGGCCCGCGCGGTGGTTCGCGCGTCCGGAGACGATCGACGAGCTGCAGAGCGTGCTGCGCTGGGCCGGCGAGCGTGAGATCCCCGTCGAGGTCGTCGGCCTCGGCTCCAACCTGCTCGTGCACGACCACGGCGTGTCGGCGCTCGTCGTGAAGCTGACGGGTGAGCTCGCGGCGGCGCACGTCGAAGGAGAGACGCTCGTGATGGGCGGCGGCGCGGCGAACGCAGTCGGTCTCCACCGCGCGCGGGCCGCGGGCCTCGGCGGCTTCGAGTTCGCTTCGGCGATCCCGGGCACGGCCGGCGGCGGCGTTCGCATGAACGCCGGCGCCTACGGCCGCGAGTGGCGCGACGTGCTGGTCGACGCGGTCGTCGTCGACGCGGCCGAACGACGCACGCTCGACGTCGAGGAGCTCGGGCTCGCTTACCGGCACTCGGCCCTCGCGCCGGGGCAGGTCGTCGCCTCGGCGCGCTTCCGGCTCGAGCCGACCGCACCGGAGGTGGTGAAGGCGCGCGCTGCGGAGCTGCTGACCCAGCGCAAGGCGACGCAGCCGACGAACAAGCGGACGTTCGGGAGCGTCTTCAAGAATCCGGGTGACGGCCCGGGCGCCGGCCGGATGATCGAGGAGTGCGGCCTCAAAGGCCATCGGATCGGTGGGGCGGTCGTCTCTCCGCGGCACGCGAACTTCATCGAGAACGCCGACACCGCCACGAGCGCCGACTGTCTCGCCGTGATCGTCGAGGCGCGGCGGCGCGTGCACGACCGGTTCGGCGTAGAGCTCGAGCACGAGGTGCAGTTCCTCGGGCCGCTCGAGCTGCCGCCGCTGTAGGGGAAGCCCGCAGCGCGGCGAAGAGTCGAACGTGGCAGCCCGCAAGAGGTCGACCGCCCGCACCGCGGTACTGCCCGCGCGCCGAAACGGCGCCGCCCTCCGGCTGGCGCGCCTCGCGCCCACCCTCCGCTCGATCCTGATCGGGCTCGCGCTGCTGGCGCTCGCCGTCGGGGGATACGTCGGCGCGCGCGAGACCTCGATCTTCGCCGTCCGCACGCTCGACATCCACGGCGGCACGCCGGTCCTGCGCGCCCAGGTGCGCGCCGCGCTGGCCGACGAGCTGGGCCAGAGCTTGCTGAAGGTCGACGGGCGGAGTCTCGACGCGCGAATCGAGCCGCTTCCGGGCGTACGCTCGTTCACCTACGACCGCTCCTTCCCGAATACCCTGCGCCTCGTCCTGCGTCCCGAGGAGCCCGTGCTCGTGCTGCGGCGAGGGGCCGCGGCCTACCTCGTCGCAGCCACCGGTCGCGTGATCAAGCCGCTCGCACATCCGCGCCGCTCGCACCTGCCGCGGCTCTGGGTGACGCGCGACGTTCACGTCCGCCTCGGGAGCCCGCTCGCGCGCTCGGTCCGGACGGCGGCGACCACGCTGGCGCCGCTCCGCGGCGCGCCGTTGCCGGGCGGCGTGCAGAGCGTGCGCGCGGGGAAGGAGCTCACGCTCGTCCTCGCCGGAGGGCTCGAGGTGCGCCTCGGCGACGGCGGCGACCTGCAGCTGAAGCTCGCGATCGCACGCCGGATCCTGCGCGCCACGGGCGCCGCCGCACTCGGTGCGGAGTACCTCGACGTGAGCGTCCCCGAGCGTCCGGTTCTCTTGTCAAAGTCTCAAGTCGCAGGTTGAGGTTGATGGTTACGGAGGTCGAGGTTCGGTGTTTCCGCGTTGACAGGGCAGGAAACCGTCCGTACTCTCCCGAAGGAAGGAGGCGCTCGACAGCCCCACCCTGCACTACAGCTTGAGGTCGAGCCACATCGAGTATGAGAGATCGCTCCGGCAATTATCTGGCCGTGATCAAAGTCGTCGGGGTCGGCGGCGGCGGCACGAACGCCGTCAACCGCATGGTCGACGCAGGGCTCACGGGGGTCGAATTCGTCGCCGTCAACACCGACGCGCAGGCGCTTCTCATGTGCGACGCCGACGTCAAGATCCACATCGGCGCGAAGGCGACGCGCGGCCTCGGTGCCGGCGCGGACCCGAACGTCGGCCGCGAGGCCGCGCTGGAGTCGCGTGACGAGTTGAAGGAGGCGCTGAAGGGCGCGGACATGATCTTCGTCACCGCGGGCGAAGGCGGCGGCACCGGCACCGGCGGTGCGCCGATCGTCGCCGACCTCGCGAAGGAGCTCGAGGCTCTCACCGTCGGCGTCGTCACGCGGCCGTTCTCATTCGAAGGCCGCCGGCGCGCGCAGCAGGCGGAGCAGGGGATCGTCGAGCTCGCGGACAAGGTCGACACGCTGATCGTGATCGAGAATGACCGACTGCTGCAGGTGGTCGAGAAGCGGACGCCGCTCTCGGACGCGTTCAAGATGGCCGACGACATCCTGCGCCAGGGCGTCCAGGGCATCACCGACCTGATCACCGTGCCCGGAATCGTCAACCTCGACTTCGCCGACGTGCGGACGATCATGCGCGAGGCGGGCTCGGCGCTGATGGGGATCGGGAGCAGCCAGGGAGAGAACCGCGCGGCGGAGGCTGCGCGCACCGCCGTCAGCTCGCCGCTGCTCGAGTCGTCGATCGAAGGCGCGACGGGGATCCTCCTCAACATCAGCGGCCCGCCCGATCTCGGGCTGTTCGAGGTCAACGAGGCGGCCGAGGTGGTCACCGGGGCAGCCGACCAGAACGCGAACGTGATCTTCGGGGCCGTGATCGACGAGAACCTCCGCGACGAGGTGCGCGTGACCGTGATCGCAACCGGCTTCGGCGCGCAGCGCCGCCGCCGGGCGCGTGCAGCCGTCGGCGGCGAGGTCGCCCCGCTCGGCGGCCGGGGGCCCGAGTTCGACCCGGGCGACTCGCTCGACGTCCCGTCCTTCCTCCGCGACGACTGAACGGCCTGAATCTGGTTCGGCTGCGCCGAATCAGGTTCAGCGGAGCGGAACCAGACTCGAGCAGTCATGTTTAGAGCCGGCTTCGCCCGGCAACTACCCGCGTGCCCTCTCGGGACTGGAGTGCAGTCCCAACACGACCCGGTCAGAAGCCCTGTCAACAACGTTGGCAGGGCTTCTCTCTATCTGCGGGACAATGGCGGCGGTGGAGACCACGTGGGACGGGCTGCCTGTCGCGCAGGACAAGCCGATGGCCGTCGCGGTCGTCGTCCGTCGCGGTTCGCCCCCGAGGACGGAGTACCTCCTGCTGCACCGGGCGCACGAAGGGCCTGCCTACGAAGGCGACTGGGCCTGGACGACACCCGCGGGAGCGCGCCGGCCCGGCGAGGAGCCGCGGCGCGCTGCCGAACGCGAGTTGACGGAAGAGACCGGGCTGCGCCTGCCGATCGCCGGACCGCTCGAGCACGTGACGGACGACGTTGCGCTCTTCGTTGCCGAGGCGCCCGCGGACGCCGAGGTCCGCTTGGACGCCGAGCACGACCGCTTCGAGTGGGTGACCCTCGAGGAAGGCGTCAGGAGGTGCCTGCCGGCCGTCGTCGGCGAAAGCCTGCGCATCGCCGACGCCGCGCCTCAGGCCGCGGGTTAGCATCGCCCCGGTGCAAACGCTCCGGAGGACGCCTCTTCACGATCGTCACGTCGCGCTCGGCGCGCGGATGGTCCCCTTCGCGGGCTGGGAGATGCCCGTCCAGTACGCGGGCGTGATCCAGGAGCACAAGGCCGTTCGCACGGACGCGGGCGTCTTCGACGTCTCGCACATGGGCGAGATCGAGGTCGAAGGGCCGACGGCGCGCGAACTGCTGCAGTCGCTGCTCTCGAACGACGTCGACAAGCTGCAGCCCGGCGACGCGCAGTACACGCTGCTCACGAACGACGACGGCGGGATCATCGACGACCTGATCGTCTACCGGCTCGACGAGCACCGGTATCTGATCGTGGCCAACGCTTCGAATGCGGAGGCGGTCGAGCGGTGGCTGAAGGAACACGAGCTGCGCGGCTCGGACGTTCGCAACGTCTCGGACGACTATGCGCTGCTCGCCGTGCAGGGCCCCAACGCGTTGCGGAAGCTCGGCCTCGAGCCGGCGAAGGCGTTCACATGGACGATGGGTGAGCTCGACGGTGTCGAGGTGATGATCAACCGGACCGGCTATACCGGCGAGGAGGGCGTCGAGCTCGCGTGCATGGCCGACGACGCGGAGACACTGTGGGACGCGATCCTCGCGCGCGACGTGACGCCCGCCGGTCTCGGTGCACGCGACACCCTGCGACTCGAGGTGTGCTACCCGCTGCACGGGAACGACATCGGGCCGCAGTGGGACGCGATCTCGTCGGGTCTCGGCTGGGCGTGCGCGCTCGACACCGACTTCACCGGCGCGCAGCGCCTGCGCGAGATCAAGGAGCGCGGGCCGGAGCGGAAGCTCGTCCCGTTTCTGATGACGGAGAAGGCGATCCCGCGCCAGGGGATGGCGATCGATGTGCCCGGCGAGCGTGCGAGCGGCGAGGTGACGTCGGGCACGCTCTCGCCGATGCTCGACATCGGCATCGGCATGGGCTACGTGCCGGCCGCGTCGTCCAAGCCCGGCAGCGAGCTCGTGATCGACGTCCGCGGCAAGGCGCGCCGCGCGCAAGTGTCCAAGAAACCCCTCTACAAGAAGGAGTCCTGACGTGGCGGCGAGCGAGTCGTACCCCGACGACCTCCAGTACCACCCCGAGCACGACTGGGCGCGCATCGAGGGCGACGAGGCCGTTCTCGGCGTCACCTGGTTCGCGCAGGATGCGCTCGGCGAGCTCGTCCACTACGAACCGCCCGACGTCGGATCGTCCGTCGCGAAGGACAGCTCCTACGGCGAGGTCGAGTCGGTGAAGGCCGTCTCGGACCTCATCTCGCCGCTCTCGGGCGAGGTGCTCGAGGTGAACCAGAAGGTCGTCGACGCTCCGGAGACCGTGAACGACGATCCGTACGGCGAGGGCTGGCTGATCCGCATCCGCCTGACGAGCCCGGACGAGCGCGAGCAGCTGCTCGACGTCGAGGGCTACAAGCGGGTGCTCGCGGAAGCATGAGCTATCTGTCGCTGACCGACGCCGACCGCGAGGAGATGCTCACGGCGATCGGCGTCTCGTCGATCGAAGAGCTCTTCCGCGACATACCCGAGGGGGTCCGCTACGGCCGCGAGCTCGCGATCGCGCCGGCGCTGACCGAGGCCGAGCTCCAGCGGCACCTGGAGGAGCTCGCCGGCAAGAACGTCGTCGACGAGGTCTGCT
>JABFWJ010000285.1 GCA_013362295.1 Thermoleophilia bacterium | reverse complement strand
ACGACGCTCGACGCGACGAAGACCGAGCCCTCGTCGTTGACGCGCTGGGAGAGGACGATGGCCGCGCCGGCGCCGCCGGCGGCCACCAGAAAGGTCAGGAGGGAGATCCAGACCCAGTCGCCCGGGTACCAGCCGACCCGGCGGATCCACCGCCGCCGGAGCGACGGCAGCCGTCCCTCGACCGGGGGCAGAGCGAGGCCGCATTCGAGGCAGTAGCGCTGGTCGGGATCCCGCGGCGCGCCGCAGCGCGGGCACGTTTCCTCCGCGGCCGAGATCGCGTGCTCGCGCTCGTCCATCAGCATCCCGCAGTCACGACCGTGGCGCCGGCTCGATGACGGTCTCTTCCGAGACGTCGTCGGCCGTCTGCTCGGGCGCACCCAACGGGCGGCCGCAGTTCGGGCAGAAGCGCGAGCCGCGCAGCACGGGGGCGCCGCACTCGCAGCGCGGCACGCGCCGGCCGGAGTGGAGGAGCAGCTCGATCTCGGCGAGCCGGCCGTCGATCCCCACGATCGCCGAAGCCCGCTCGGCCAGCAGGTCGTCCCGAAAGCCGCCGCGGCGGTACATCTCGACGAGGAGGCCGCCGAGCTCGCCGAGCGCGTCCGCCCGCGCCTTCAACAGCGCGCGGCGCTCGCGCCGGAGGAGGCCGGCGTGGGGGCGACGTGCGGTCAAGCCGTCCACTGCAATGCCGTCGGAAGAACGGCGCCGGCGGAGGAGCGGGGACATCCCCGTCGAGTGTAACTACGCCCTCGGCGCGGCTTCGCGTCCCCCGGCGAAGGCCCGGACGACGACGAGGATCGCGGCGAAGACGAGGATGACGGCCAGGATCCAACCTGCGCCGGGAAGCGCAACGCCGGCGACCAGTCCGATCACGACGAGGGCGAACGCGAGTGCGAAGGCGCCGACCATGAGCGGTAAGTGACCGCATGCGCCGAGCACAAAACAACCGGCATGCGAGGATGCCGCCGTGAGCCCGCGGAACGGACTCCGGCTCTGGGTGCCCGCGGCCTATCTCGCCGCGTCGGTCGTGATGATCGCCACCGTCGGCGTCCCGACGTCGCGCGACCTCGTGTTCCTGTGGTTCGCGCTCGGGATGGCCGCCTTCTCCGTCACCGACCTGCGCCGTCGCGTGCCGAGGCTCGTGCTCGAGTGGGGCCCGTTCATCGCCGTGCTTCTCCTCTACGACCGGTTGCGCGGCTTTGCGGACGGGCTCGTCTTCCCCGCACGCGAGTTCCCGCAGATCCACCTCGAGGCAGCGCTGTTCGGAAGGCCGATCCCGACGGTCTGGCTGCAGTCGCATCTCTGGGACGGGGGCAGCGATCTTCACTGGTGGGACTACGCGACGTGGCTCGTGTACCTCTCGCACTTCTTCGCGACGCTCGTCGTCGCGGCGGTGCTCTGGACGTGGGCGCACGACCGCTTCGCCCGCTTCGCGACGATGGTGTGCGTACTCGCGTTGTCGGGCTTCGCCACCTACGCGCTTTATCCGGCCGTTCCGCCATGGCTCGCCGCACGGCACGGCACGATCGGAGAGTCGAACCGCCTCGTCGGCATCGTGTGGCATCACGTACCGATCGCGCACTACGGGTCGCTCTTCGAAAAAGGGCAGCACTACGCGAACAACGTCGCGGCGATGCCGTCACTGCACGGCGCGTATGCGCTGCTGATCGCGCTGTTCTTGTGGCGGATCGTCCCGCGCTGGACGCGCGTGCTGCTCGCGTTGTATCCGCCGGCGATGGCGTTTGCGCTCGTCTACTCGGGCGAGCACTACCTCGTCGACATCATCGCGGGCTGGGCCTACGCCGTCGTCACGTTCTTCGTGGTGAGCCTCTGGTTCGAACGGCGGGCGAGGCGCGCGGTCGCGCTCGAGCCGGCGCTCGCGGATTGAACGCCGTCCGCCCGATCCACTTCTGCGACGTCACGGTCGAGGGCGAGCTGTGGCCCGTCTTCGGGTGGGCGATCGAGGGCTCGGCCGGCACGATCCTCGTCGACACGGGGATGATCGACTCGACGCCGGCCCTCGACGAGCAGTGGCGGCCGGTGCTCCGCCCGTGGCCGAAGCTGGGCGAGGTCGCCGCGGTCGTCAACACCCACCTGCACTTCGACCACTGCGGCGGCAATCGCCGGTTCGCGGGGACGCCCACCTACGTGCAGCGTGCGGAGCTGGAGGCAGCCGTCGAGCCCGGCTACCTCGTCGACTGGGTGCACTTCGACGGTGAGTCGTACGTCGAGGTGGACGGCGACGCCGACCTGTTCCCGGGCGTCTCGGTCCTCTTCACGCCGGGTCACTCGGCCGGCCACCAGGCCGTCGTCGTCGAGACCGCCGACGGCGTCGTCGTACTCGGCGGCGACGTCACGTATTCGATGCGCGAGCTGATCGACGGCCCGACGCCCTCGATCCGCCGTGTGCACGAGCTGCGCCCCCGTCGGGTGTATCTCGCGCACCACGAGCGGCCGTGGGAACCGGAGTACAGTTGACGTGATGGACGCTTTCATCGTCGATGCGGTTCGCTCGCCGATCGGCCGCAAGAACGGCACGCTCTCGGTGCTGCGCGGCGACGACCTCGCAGCCCAGGTGCTGAACGGTCTCGTCTCCCGGCACGACATCGATCCCCTGGAGATCGAGGACGTGCAGATGGGCTGCGTCACGCAGATCGGCGAACAGGGCTGGAACGTCGGCCGCATGGCGGTGATGGCGGCCGGCTGGCCGGTCGAGGTGTCGGCGACGACCGTCGACCGTCAGTGCGGCTCCTCCATGCAGACGAACTTCAACGCGGCCGCAGCGGTCATGGCGGGTCAGCTCGACCTCGTCGTCTCGGCGGGTGTCGAGATGATGTCGCGCGTCCCGATGGGCTCGAACGGCGGCTCGATCTCGGAGCGCGTCACCGATCGCTTCGAGATCGTCATGCAGGGAACGTCGGCAGAGCTGCTTGCGGAAGAGTGGGGGTTGTCGCGCGAGGAGCTCGACGCATTTTCGCTCGAGTCGCACCGCCGCGCGATCGCCGCCTCGGACAGCGGGCGCTTCGACCGCGAGATCGTTCCGATCGAGCTTCCGGACGGGGCCGGCGGCCCGACCCCACATAGTGTTGAGTCAACACAAAGTGGGGGAGCGGCCGTGGCTGCGCCGGCCGTGTTCGCGGTGGACGAGGCGCCGCGCCGCGAGACCTCCGCGGAGGCGCTGGCCGCGCTGAAGCCGGCCTTCCGCCCGGATGGCGTTGTCACGGCGGGCAACTCATCGCAGATCGTCGACGGCTCGGCCGCAGTGCTGATCGCGAGCGCGGCCGCGGTCGATCGTCTCGGGCTTCGTCCGCGGGCGCGCTTCGTCTCCTTCGGCCTTGCCGGTGTCGACCCGACGCGGATGCTGCACGGCAACCCCCAGGCGATGGAGAAGGCGCTCGCGAAAGCGGGTTTGACGATGGACGACATGAGCGTGATCGAGGTGAACGAGGCGTTCGCGTCCGTCGTCCTCCAGACGGTCAAGGACCTGCGCCTCGAGGAGCGGATGGACGACGTCAACCCGAACGGCGGCGGCATCTCGCTCGGCCACCCACTCGGGGCGACCGGGGCGCGGATCACCTCGACCCTCGTCTCCGAGCTGGAGCGGCGCAACGCGCGGTACGGCATCGCGTCGATGTGCGTCGGCTTCGGGATGGCGATCGCCGGGGTCGTCGAGCGCGTGTAGACGCCGCGCAGCTCGCGCGGTGAGTGGGCGCCGTCCGGCACCGCGCGTAGCGTGCACCGGCAGATGGCGATGTGCCAGGTCTGCCGCCGCACGTTGCTCGCCGGGGAGCGCTACCGGACCTGGCGCTGGGCCCGGCGCGACCAGACGGTGTACGTGGTCTGCGAGCCCGCGGCGCGCGATGCCGGCGCGATCCGTATCGTCGACGCCTTCGAGCGCGTGCAGGTCGGCGGCCTTACGCGACACGTGCGGCGGGTCGCGTAGCCGCAAGCCGTCGCGCAGCAGTGGGGATTGTCCCGCCCTGCACGACGACGGACGCAAGCACGACGACGAAGACGGTCTCGTAGATCCGTGCCGCCTCGTGCACGTGGTGGGTGACCGCGAACGCCGCCAGCAGGATCGGGACCGCTCCCTTCAGCCCGGCCCAGAGCACGAACAGACGCTCGCCGCGATCGAGGCGCGCAGGCATGAGCAACGCGCCCGCGACGAGGGGGCGCCCGACGAGCGCGAGGAACGCCGCCAGGGCGAGGCCCTCGCCCCAGCGGCCCCAGCCGATCCCCGAGAGATGCACCGTCAGCCCAAGCGCGACGAAGGCGACGATCTCCGCGGCCGAGGCCACGCGGTCCTGCAGCGACTGAGAGGGGGCTTCGATGTCGCCGACGACGAGACCCATCACGAAGACGGCGAGGAACCCTGAGCCGTGCGCCAGGTCGGCGAGGACGTAGACGACCGCGACGAGGACCAGCGTCCGCAGCCAGCCGATGCGCAGCAGGCGCCGCTCGAGCAGCCCGCCCGCGAGGCCCACGACGAGGCCGATCGCGATCTGCTCGAGGAAGACGCGGACGACGATCCAGAACGTCGCGTCGGTGTGGGTGGCGAGCGCGATCAGCCCGAGCATCAGCGCGATCCCGACCGGGTCGTTGGCACCGGACTCCCCTTCGAGGATCGTGCGCGCGCGCCCGCGCAGCTCGTGGTTGCCCAGCACCGAGAAGACGACGGCGGGGTCGGTCGGCGCGATCGCGGCGCCGACGAGGCCGGCCGTCAGCCAGCCGAAGCCGAACACGGCGTGCGCGAACACCGTGACAAGACCGGCGGTCGCGAACGTTCCTGGGACGCCCAGCGAGACGATCGGAACCGCTGCGATCCGGAAGCGCCGCCAGCCGATGTCGGCGCCGCCGTCGAAGAGGATGACGACGAGCGCGACGGTGACGACGAGCTCGACGCGCGAGACCGACGGCGCGAGCGCCGGGACGAGATCCGACGCGAGCGCGGAGGCGACGAGGAACAGTGCGGGCGGCGGGATCCTCACGGGAGGCGCGAGGCTACCCCGCGCACGCACAAAAAGTCCTTACGTTTCGATCATTCAGGGCATAATCGGGTAGGAAAGACTGTTGCTGTCGATGCGCCGACTCTGTCTGACCCTGCTCTGCGGTCTCGTCGCCGTCCCTGCGGCGGTCGCCGCTGCGCGGGCAACGGGCGACGGGGTGTTGGAGCTGAAGGCCGCGGCCGGAAGTGTCGTTCTCTCCGGCACACGCGGCACCGTGTGGGGGCAGATGGACAGCGGGAAGCTGGTGGCCACCGATCCTTTGCTCGGCGACGGGGCGATCTTCGTGAGCGGCGCCGAAGGCGTCGAGCAGAAAGACGACTTCGTCACGGTCTACACCGGCAAAGACCTGCACTTCCGCGTCACCGGTGGGAAGTACCGGCTCCGGTTCAAGGGCGCGGGCATCGACCTGACGGCAGTCGGCGTCGGCACCGCGTGGCTGACCGGCGATGCCTTCTCCGATCCGGGCGACTTCTCGCTCGACAACGGGAAATGGGTTCCGCTCCCGGTGCTGACCCGCGTCTACCGCTTCGGGGTCCAACCCGCCACCACGCCGTAGCGTGAACGCCGCGGCCCCCAACATCCTGGTGGTCGAGGACGAGAGCTCGATTGCCAGCTTCGTCTCGCTGTACCTGAAGAACGCCGGCTACGTCGTGCGCACCGCTGCGAACGGCAGCGACGCGCTCGCCCAGGTCGCGCAGGAGATGCCGGGGTTGATCGTCCTCGACCTGATGCTGCCCGACATCGACGGCATCGAGGTCACGAAGCGGATCCGCCAGTCGAGCGACGTGCCGATCCTGATGCTGACGGCACGCGACGAGGACGTCGACAAGATCATCGGGCTCGAGGTCGGCGCGGACGACTACCTGACGAAGCCGTTCAACCCGCGCGAGCTCGTCGCCCGTGTGAAGTCGATCCTCCGCCGCGCGGCCCCGGAACGGCGCGAGCGCGAGAGCGAGACGATCGAGCACGGCGACCTGCACGTCGACGCCGGACGCCGCGAGGTCAAGGTCGGCGAGGAAGAGGTGCAGCTCGCCCCGAAGGAGTTCGACCTGCTGTGGGAGCTGCTCGACCATCGGGGGCTCGTGCTGACGCGCGACCAGCTGCTCGAGCGCGTGTGGGGCTACACCTTCGCCGGCGACACACGCACCGTCGACGTGCACGTCCGGCAGCTCCGCCGCAAGCTCGGCGACGCGTCGCCGATCGTCACCGTGTGGGGCGTCGGGTACAAGGTGTCCCCCGCAAAGGACGCCAAGAAAGACACAGCGAAGACGTAGACCGTCATGCTCGGATCGCTCCGCGTCCGTCTGCCGATCGTGTTCCTCGCGGGGATCGTCCTCGCCGGGGTGATCACGACGCTGATCAGCGTCCGTCTCTTCAAGGACTTCTCGCGCGACCAGGCGCTCGCGAAGCTGAGGCGCGAGGGCCACGGCATCGCGCAGCTGTACTCCGATGCGGTCGCGGCGAGCTACGGGAACGTCGACAAGTCGAACAAGCCGAACGACCGGAAGCCGCCGGTCTTCGACGCGCCGAACCTCGAGAACGCGACCGGGAACAAGATCTTCTTCGTCGGGCCGCACACCGGCCCGTTCCCCGGCCAGGCTTCGGTCGGGCTCAAGCATCTACCGCCGACGACCGTCGACTGGCTCTCTGGCAACTCCCTGATCTTCGAGTTCACGCCGCCGAAGGCGAAACGCAAATACGTCGCCGTCGCCTATCCGATCCTGCTCGGTGCGCCCAAATCGAAGGACGCGACGCCGATCGGCGCGATCATCGTCGCGACGCCGAAGACCGACGTCAACGCGCTCGTCACGCCGCTGATCGAACGACTCGCGATCGCCGGTCTGCTCGGCTTGCTGGTCGCGGCGATGCTCGCCTGGTACCTGTCACGCCGGATCGTTCGGCCGGTGCTCCAGCTCACCGATGCGGTCGACGCGGTTGCCGCGGGCAACTACGACGTGTCAGTGCCCGCGAAGGCGACCGGGGAGATCGGGCACCTGAACGCGCGGTTCGAGGAGATGGCGCACCGGCTCGGCGAGGTGGAGGAGATGGAGCGCAACTTCCTGATGTCGGTCTCGCACGAGCTGCGCACGCCGCTCACGGCGATCCGCGGGCACGTGGCCGCCCTGCTCGACGAAGGGGTCGTCGTCGATCCGGAGTCCCGCCACCAGTCGCTCGAGACGGTGGAGGCCGAGGCGCAGCGCCTCGAACGGCTCGTCGGCGACATCCTCGACCTGGCGAAGCTCGACGCCCACCGGTTCACCGTGCTGACCGAGGAGGTCGACATGGCGCATCTGCTCGGGCAGGCGTTCGAGCGCTACCGCGACGAGGCGCAGCGCAGGTCGATCGACTATCGCCAGCACGTGCGCGACCGGCCGGTGATCGTCTCGGACGGCGACCGGGTGCTGCAGGTCGTCGGCAACCTGCTCTCGAACGCGTTCCGCGCGACGCCGGACGGCGGGCGCGTCTC
>JABFWJ010000480.1 GCA_013362295.1 Thermoleophilia bacterium | reverse complement strand
GCTACCGACGGGACGGGCGCGCGACTCGCCTGCATTCCGGGAGTCGGCGGGGACAGCGTGTGCGTCTTCCCCGACGGCAAGCGCATCGCCTTCCTGCGGGGAAGAACGGCCACGACGCGGTGACGGCGATCTTCGTCGCTTCCCTGGCCGGCCGCACCGTCGAGCGGATCACCCCGTGGGGCGGCTACGCGGACAAGATCGACTGCTCGCCTGACGGCAGGCGAATCGTCATTTCGAAGCCCGAGTTGCCGCCTGATGCACCTCCAGATAGTCGTCCACGAACTCGGCGAGCTTTGTCGTCGCCTCGCCCGCCGCCTGGGCCGAGCCGGTCGGTCACTTGCGCAGCGCCTTCTCCGCCTCCGCGCGGGTCGCGAACCCGCCCACCTGGGGCCGCTCCGAGCCGCGGCCTTCGAGCCTGTACCGGTACGCCCACAGAGGCTGCCCGTCCGGGCCCTTCGTCTTAGCTTGAACACCTGGCCCTGCTGGATCATCACGAGCCTCCTCGGTCGAGTGACGGGATCGAGGAATCTCGCCCAGACCACCTCTCAACTCGAGCGGTCGTCAAGACGCCGGGCGCAGTCTCGGCTAAACCCGGTCGGCTCACTCCCGTGGAGCTTCGTGCCGGCGGGGCCGGCCTCGTCCCGTGGCCGACACGGACTCACGGCGTCAAGCGACGATGAATCTTGCCGTGGGTTCCAGTCAATATCCACGACCGATCAACGCATCCGAGGGGAGCATCATGACCGCGACCTACACCTTCGACGTCTTTTCCAGCCTCGATGGCTTCGGCTCCGCCAGCGGCGGCGACTGGGGCGGCTACTGGGGCAAGCAGGGCCCTGAGCTGCTCGACCACCGCCTCGCCTTGTACGGCGAGGAGCAGCGGATGGTCTTCGGGGCCAACACCTATCGGCTATTCGCACAGATGCTGGCCTCGAGCACCGAGGAGTCCGAGGTGAGGGATCCGTGGGTCACCCGGATGGTGACCCTGCCGGCGATCGTGGTGTCGACCACGCTGGAAGAACCCCTTGACTGGGTGGACGGGACCGTGGTGAACGGTGACGCGGTCGATGTCGTCGCCCGCCTCAAGAAGGAATCCGACATACCGTTGCGCTCGCACGGGAGCCTGTCGATGAATCGGGCGCTGATGGCCGCCAGCCTCGTCGACCGCGTCCAGGTGACCGTCTTCCCTGTGATCACCGGCCAGAACGGATCGGATGCGATCTTCCAGGGTGCGGCCGACTTCGACCTCGAGCTGCTCGAGAGTCGAACGCTCGACGGCAACATCCAAGAGCTCATCTACCGGCCCACCCTGCATGTCCATCGTTGAGCCCGCCACCGGTGTCCCCGGAGCGCGAACCCGGCGACGCGGTCGCTGCTAGGCGCCGGCGACATCGAGCACGACCTTGCCGCGCTTGCCCCGTTCCCCGACTCGGCCGAACGCTTCCTGCGCACGTTCGAGCGGATAGGTCGAGTCGATCGCGGGCACCAGCTCCCCCGCGTCGGCCAGCCGCGCCAGCTCGAGCAGCTGCTCGCGGTCCGGCTCGACGATGAAAAAGATGGCGCCGGGCGCCTCCGCCGCGATCGTGACGACCCGCTCAGCCGCCGGCAGTTCGCCACCGACGGTGTCGAACAGCAGGTCCGCCGCCCCCTCCTCCACGACCTCCGCGCCTGCGTGTCGCGCCAGCTGCACCGCCAGATGCCCGACACCCCCGGAGGCACCCGTGATCAGGACGCGCTCGTTTGCCTGTAGGCGCCCGTGCACGAACAGCCCCTGCCACGCGCTCAACCCGCCCATCGG
Organism: Thermoleophilia bacterium; assembly: GCA_013362295.1. GTDB lineage: Bacteria > Actinomycetota > Thermoleophilia > Gaiellales > Gaiellaceae > PALSA-600. The sequence continues at coordinate 5,706 of JABFWJ010000480.1, read as the reverse complement.
CAGCGCCGCCGCCTCGACGTGCGTCAAGCGTGCCGGCTTCGGCGCCAGTACCGCCACGGAGACCGCCGCATAGTCCGCGGCGACGCCGTCGCGGTCGAACGGGGTCAGCGCGAACACCTCCTCACCGGTCTCGGCGACCACGCCCGATAGCTCGTGCGAGGGCACCGTCGGCAACCGATCTGTCGGCCACTCCAGCTCGTCGCGCGTGATCGCCGCCGCATGCACACGCACGACAACCTCACCCTCCCCCGGCGTAGGACGATCAGCGTCCTCCAGCCGCAGGCCATCGGAATGCAGGCGAAGCTCACGCATCCGTCGTCCCCTTCCACCGATCCAGCCAGCTGAACCCCTTACACACGCCCGACCTTGCGTGTGGGGTGTTTTTATTCGCATCGGGCTGTCGGGCGGCCGGATCCCGCGCGCTTGCAGTTCAGTCGATGGCTGGCTCGCCATATGTGGTGTGTGGTAGAGTGCGGCTCGTGGAGAAGACGACGCTGTACTTGCCCGCTGATCTCCAGCGAGCACTGCAAGAGCAGGCGCGGCGGAGCGGAAGGCCGCAGGCCGAGCTGGTACGGGAGGCGCTGCGCCGCTACCTGGAAGGGGCCGCGGCGCCGCGGCCGCGCTCGCTCGGACTGGGCGCCGACGCCGAGCTCTCCGGCCGCGAGAGCGAGACCTGGCTCCAGCAGCACTGGCGCGCTCGATAGTCACACTCGACACCTCCGCCGTGTTTGCGCTTTTGAACAAGCGCGACCCCGACCACCGGCCGGTCCGCGAGGCGCTGCTCGCCGATCATGGCCCCTACCTGGTTCCCGCCGGCATCCTGGCCGAGATCGGCTACCTGATCGAGCAGCGGCTCGGCCTCGAGGTGCTCGACGCCTTCCTCGCCGACCTGCAGGAGCGCGCCTTCGTGCTCGAACCCCCAGACGACGACCTCGCTCGGGTTCGAGAGCTTGTCCGCCGCTACGCTGATCTGCCGCTCGGATTCGCCGACGCGGCAGTGATCGCCTGCGCAGAGCGCCACGGCGGCCACGTGCTCACCCTCGACAGCCGCCACTTCGGCACCGTCGCCCGCGAAGGCACGATCACGCCCCTACCGAGCTGAACAAAGAGCGCAACGCCCGGAGCGGTTCGACGCCACGAACTCGACGATCTGCGGGTGGATCGTCGGCTCGCCGCCCGAGAACTGGATCACCTCCGGATCGCCTTCGGCAGCGACGAACGTGTCGAGCATGAAGGCCACCTGCTCGCGCGTCAGCGCGTAGCCGTCGGGTTGGTGGCCGGAGTCGGCGAAGCAGATCGGGCAGTCGAGGTTGCAATTGCTGTTCACCTCGATCAGGCCGAGGCAGGAGTGCTGCTTGTGCTCGGGGCAAAGGCCGCAGTCGAGCGGGCAGCCGTCCTTGAGCTCGGTCTGGAAGGCGAGCGGCAGAGTGCCGGGCTTGTTGAAGCGCTGCTGGCGCAGGTAGAGCTCGGCGTCGGAGTAGACGAGCGCTTCGAACTGCCCGTTGCTCGCGACAGCGTTTGCGCATGAGTACGCGTTGTCGCGGATGTTGACCTCGGCGTCGATGATCGCCTTGCAGACCGGGCAGATCGACTTCGTGTGCTCGAGGAAGACCTCGTCCCGGTCGACCCTCTGCCGTTGCACAAGCGCCATCTCGTCCCCTTCGTGGTTGCCGACGGCCGGTCAGATGCGCCGGCCTCTTGAACCGCTTCCGGCCGGCAGCGCCTCTAACCGGGCAATGATCGAAAAGGAGGAGTCTGGATGGCGAAAGCAGCACTTGTCGTCTTCGCCCGCACCGAAGGGCGCGAAGGCATGGGCCGCGTGGCGAACGCGCTCGTGACGGCGAAGGAGTTCAAGGAGACGGGCGACGAGGTCACGATCGTCTTCGACGGCGCCGGCACGACCTGGATCGGCACCCTCGCCGACGCCAGCCACCGCTACCACGGCGCCTTCGAGGAGGTCCGTGACGGCGTCGCCGGCGCCCGCAGCTACTGCGCCGACCGCTGCGGCGTCACCGAGCAGGTCGAGCAGGCCGGGATCCCGCTGGTCGACGAGTACGAGCAGCACCCGAGTACCCGCCGGCTGATCGCCGACGGCTACCAGGTGGTGACCTTCTGATGCGAGGGCGACCGCTCCAAGTCGCGCTCCTCATCGCTGCGCTCGCGCTCGCGGCGTCAAGGGCTGGGCAGTCGGAGGCGGCGCTGACGAAGCTGCGGGCCGGGACCTACCTGCTCGCCGTCTCCGATCGCTCCTCGATCCACGACTTCCACATCAGCGGCCCCGGCCTGAACAAGGTCGTCACCGGCGTCGCCTTCTTCGGCACCAAGACGATCAGGATCAAGCTACGGCGCGGAACCGACCGCTACGTCTGCGACCCGCATCGGACGCTCATGCACGGCCGCTTTACGGTTTCCTAGCAGCCATGGAACAGGAGCGAATCGCATGGGTGGAGACGGCGGTTGGCGCCGGCGAGCTTGCGAACATCCTCGCCTCACACTCGCTCAACCCCAACGCGCTCGCGGCGCACGTGCGGCTCTACAGGACGATCATGTTCGGCGAGTCGCCGCTGACGCGCGCCGACCGCGAGGCGCTCGCCGTCGCCGTCTCCGCCGTCAACGACTGCCACTACTGAGTCGTCCAGCACGGCGAGGCGCTCACCCGCGAATCCGGTGACGCCTCGCTCGCGGAGGCGGTCGTCTCCGGCAACGTCGGCAGGCTCGGGCCGCGGCTGGCCGCGCTGCTTGCGTACGCGCGCAAGCTGACGCTCACGCCTGCAGACATCGTCGAGGCGGATCTCGATGAGCTACGGAGGCACGGCCTCGACGACCGCGCCATCGTCGACGCGAACCAGGTCGTCTCCTACTACAACTACGTCAACCGCGTCGCCGACGGCCTCGGCGTGCAACTGGAGCGCGATTGGGCGCCCGAACTGCGGAAGCCGCGCCGATACGGAGCCGCCGCGATGCGGTTCCCGACGGTCGCGGCCGAAGCGCTTCCGTGGATCTCGGTCGCGCAGATGCGCGAGGTCGACCGGCTGATGATCGAGGAGTTCGCGATCTCGCTCGAGCAGATGATGGAGAACGCCGGCCGCAACCTCGCGCTACTCGCGCGCCACCTGCTCGGCAGCGACGCCAGCGACCGCCGCGTCCTCGTTCTCGCCGGCAGCGGAGGCAACGGCGGCGGCGGCCTCGCCGCCGCCCGTCACCTAGCCGCCGCCGGAGCGCGCGTCTCGGTCGCTCTCGCCGCTCCACCCGAGCGGCTCGCGCCGGTGACCCGCAAGCAATACGACGCGCTCGCCCGGCTCGACATTCCACACGGCGACGTCTCGGCCAGTGAAGACCTGGTCGTCGACGCGCTGCTCGGCTACGGCCAGAGCGGTGCGCCCTCGGGTAGAACTGCTGAGCTGATCCGGCGCACAGCCGGCGCGCTCGTTCTCTCACTCGATGTCCCGTCCGGCCTCGAGCTCGAGAGCGGCCGCCTTCACGACCCGCACATCCGGGCCGCCGCCACGCTCACGCTTGCGCTGCCGAAAGAAGGGCTGCGGAGCGCGGATGCCGCCGACGTGACCGGCAATCTCTATGTCGCCGACATCTCGGTTCCGCCTGCCGTCTACGAACGCCTCGGCGCCAGCCACAGATCGCCATTCGGGCGATCAGCCATCGTCAGGATCGACGCCTCCGGGGCCGTCGCCTGAATCGATCCTCCGGGCGGCTGCATCGAAGCATTGGTACGCGCAGTCTCCGAAAAGGGGTGACAGAACCATGGCCACTCGTCTACGCAAGCGCGGCCGGGTCACGGACGGCAGACCGCTACCCGACGAGGCGTACATCGAGCCGCACGTCTCCTACGCGCGGCGGCTCGCGTGGAACATCGGCGACCTGTTCACACGCGGTACGGCCGCGGGCATCGCCGCCGGCTTCGTCTTCCTGCTCGCCAACATGGCGTACGCAACGAACCAGGGGAAGCCGTCGCTGGCGCCGTTCATGGACATCTCGACGATCTTCCACGGCACCGACAAGCCCGCCTCGATGACGCCGACGCTGGACATGCTGGCGACCGGCGCGATCGTGCACATCTCGCTCTCGATCGCGTTCGGGATCGTGTTCGCGCTGCTCGTCGGCGCGCTCGCGCCGCTGCTGCGGAATTGGCTCGTCCTCGGCGGCGCAGGGGTCCTCTATGGCTTGGCGCTCTACGTCGTCAACTTCCAGATCTTTGGGAACACGCTGTTCCAGTGGTTCACGAACCCGAAGGGCCCCGACCAGGGCTTCGAGGTCTTCATCCACGCGGCCTTCGGTCTGATGCTCGTCCCCTTCTTCCTCGGGCTCGCGCATCGTCTCCGGGCATCGGACGCACGGACGGACTAGGAGCGCTCGCGAGGACGGCGCGGATGCGCGCGCCGTCCTCGCGCCAATGCCTCGCGTGCCTGAGCGCTAGCTCGTCTGGATGATGACGTTGTCGCCGCCGGCGGTGTGGTTGAAGTTGATCACGCCGGGGACGTCGAGCATCGCGCCCTCGCTCCGGTTATCCCCGAAAGCGCTCGCCGGCGCCTTCGGCCCGATGATGCAGATCACTGTCATCGTCGCCGGCAGCTGGCCGCTCGGCGTGGTCAGCATCACGCGCAGCTTCACCTTTCCGCCGCAGAAGTCGGGCGGCAGCGTCATGTCGAACACGATCCCGCAGCCGTACGACTGGTAGTCGAGCAGCTTGGTCGCCGTCCAGCTGCCGCTGCCGACAACGGTGCCGTTGCGCGCGTGTGTGAACGCCCCCGAGCCGTCGGCCGACTTCGGATTGACCGAGAAGTCGGCGTGGCCGGTGATCGTGACCATGTCGCCGTTCGTGGCGGCGCCGAAGTTCGGGCCCTCCATCTCTAGCATGTAAGTGTGCGTTGCGCTGTCGGCAATGGCCGCGCTCGGCACGAGCACAAGCGCCGCCGCGAGTCCGAGCACGAGCACGATCAGCCGTCTCATCCTCTCCCTCCCCTTTTGCAGGACATTTGCCGCAGAGACAATCTACGCCGCTCCCGCCAATTTGGTCAATCCGCGACAGCGCGGGTGGCGTTCATCCGTTCTTCAGAAGCGGGACGAAGCGCTGCTCGAGCTGGTCGACGTTGTCGATGATGGGGCTGCCGGCGGCCACGACGGCCGTGGGTTTAGCCTGCCACCGAGAGCCCCCGCCGAATCCGAGGAAGGCATCCCAGACAAAGCCGCCGGGACCGCCGAGGTCGCCGACCGTGTGCTCTCCGAACCAGTCGCCGGTGAGGCGGGACCCATCCCAGAGGCTGACGACGCGCGGGTCGTCGAGGACGTGGCGATCCCAGGCGCCGCGCGAGTCGCCGGCGAGCACCGGCATCCAGATCGCGTACACGGTCAGCTTCGCGCTGGGATGGGCCTTGAGGATGTGCTGTCGGACCCAACTGGCCCCGATCTGGCAGACGCTTCAGGTCGGGGAGGCGAGCAGGATCAGCCGCGGCTGGCCAGAGCGCCGATTGAACAGTGACCGCAGCTGGTCGATGTCGCGCAGGTCGGTCAGCTGCGAGCCCGCCGCGTCTGTGGTCGACGGCCGAGAGCTTTTTCCAGCCCCGCTCTCGGAGCGGCTGTTGCTTCCGCAGCCGACCGCCCCGAGAAGCAGGAGGGCGAGAATTGCGGCGAGCGCGAGGCGAGTCATTGGCGCGCCAGCGTCCGTCGAACTTCTCGTCGGTGTCGCTGCCA
>JABFWJ010000129.1 GCA_013362295.1 Thermoleophilia bacterium | reverse complement strand
GGAACCGTCTCTCACCTCCTAGCTCACGCTTCGGAGGTTCAAACTGTGTTCTTGACTGAACAGGTTGACGAGACCTTCTGCCGCTGCCCGCCAGCGGTTTTTTCACATATAGAGGAGGACGACACGAGCTTGGTGAACGACATTTGAGGCCGCGCAGGCGTTCCGGAGGCGAACCGCCGCGCCGTCCCGAGCCTCAGACGCGCATCAACGATGCGATCCGCGTCCCCAGGGTTCGGCTGATCGGCGAGAACGGGGAGCAACTCGGAATCAAGTCGACGGATGAGGCCCGCGAGTACGCATACGGGCTGAATCTCGATCTCGTCGAGGTCGCGGCGCAGGCCGACCCGCCGGTCGCGCGGGTCATGGACTACGGGAAGTACCGATACGAGCTGGAGCAGAAGGCGAAGCTCGCGCGCAAGCACCAGACGCAGATCAACGTCAAGGAGATCAAGCTCAGGCCCAAGATCGGGATACACGATTACGAGACCAAGAAGGGCCACGTCGCGCGGTTCCTGAACCAGCGCGCGAAGGTCAAGGTCACGATCATGTTCCGGGGCCGCGAGCGCGAGCATCCGGATCGCGGGCGCGACCTGCTGATGCGCCTCGCAGACGACGTGAAGGAGATCGGTCTCATCGAGACCCAGCCGCTCCTCGAAGGGAGGAACATGACGATGGTGCTCGGCCCAACGAAGAACGCAGGGGTGAAGAAAGATGCCGAAACAGAAAACACACTCAGGAGCGAAGAAGAAGTTCAAGGTGACGGGCTCGGGGAAGCTGGTCCGCCGCAGCCAGATGTCGGGCAAGCTCATGAACAAGTCGCCGAAGCAGAAGCGCCAGTTCAGTAAGGACCAGCCGGTCGATCCCGCGAACGAGAAGACCGTCAATCGCATGTTGGGGCGGACGTAACCGATGCCGCGCATCAAGCGTTCCGTCCACGCGCGCAAGAAGCGCCGCAAGGTTCTCGAGCAGGCATCGGGGTACTGGGGGCTCAAGAAGTCGAACTACACGTACGCGAAGGAGCAGGTCGAACGCTCGCTCGCCTACGCGTATCGCGACCGCAAGGTGCGCAAGCGCGAGTTCCGGAAGCTCTGGATCATGCGCATCAACGCCGGCGCGCGCGCGAACGGCCTCTCGTACAACCAGTTCATCGCGGGCCTGAAGGCGGCCGAGATCGACCTCGACCGGAAGGTGCTCGCGGATCTCGCGGTCGCCGACCCGGCGAAGTTCGGCGAGATCGTCGAGCAGGCCAAGTCAGCGCTCGCGAAATAACGCGGCAAGCGGAGATCTTCCAGCGGCAGGCCGTCTACTGCGACGGCCGGTCGCCGCTCTACGCGGAGCTGTGTCGTCGACTCGCCGAGGACCCGCGGGTCGACGGCATCGCTCGCGAGCTCGTGTGGGACTTCCCGCTCCGGCTGCTCGGCGGACTGCACTACCTCGTGCTCGCGGGGCTGGCGTCGTGGGACGACATCGGCGCTGCGCTCGATGAGCACCGCGAGTTCCTTGCGCGCTGGACCGAGGAGCAGGACGTGCAGACGAACGAGGTGCAGCGTGCCTGGGCGCTGCTGCCCGGCTTCCTCACGATCGCCGACGGCCGCCCCTTCGACCTGCTCGAGCTCGGGCCGTCGGCCGGCCTCAACCTGATGTGGGATCGCTACCGCTACCGCTACACGACTGGGGCGTGGGGGACGGGCGCGCTCGAGCTGACCGGAGACGACCGCATCCCGCCGCCCGCCGAGGTGCTGTCGCGCCGCGTGTCCGTGGCGCGCCGCCGCGGGATCGACCTCAACCCGGTCGACGTGACCACGGAGCACGGCTCGCGGCTCCTGCAGTCGTTCGTCTGGCCCGACCAGACGGAGCGCCTCGATCGTCTGCGCCGCGCGATCGAGGCGACGCGTGAGGACCCGCCGGAGCTGATGCGTGGGGACTACGTCGAGCTGCTCCCCGGACTGCTGGCGGACCGGCGCGAGGGGGCGCAACTCGTCGTCTTCCAGAGCGCCTCGACCATGTACCTCGGCAAGGACGCGCTCGGGAAGCTGCGCGCCGCGTTGCACACCGCCGCGCGCGAGGAGCCGCTCGTGTACCTGACGACGGGCCGCGCGCCGGACGACGACGGCTTCGCACTCGAGGTCGAGCGCTATCCGGACGGCCGCAGCCGTCGCCTCGCGGTCTTCGACTTCCACGGCGAGTGGCTCGACTGGGGACGTTGATCTCGTCCCGCGACAACGAGCGCCTGAACCTCGTCCGCAAGCTGCACGACAGCCCGCGGACGGGGCCGGTTGATCAGGCGGCCCGCAGGGTTCGGAGATAGGCCTCCACGTTGTCCCAGCTCGCTTCGATGCCGTCGTACTGCGTCATGTGGTCGCGGCCAGCCTGGTCGCGGAATGCCAGCTTCCACGTCATCCTCGTCGCTCCGTCGGTCTCGTGGAAATCCACGGTTTCGACGGCCTCGGCGTCAGGCCACCCTTCGAACAGCCACGTCTGGACGATGCGCGTAGGCGGCTCGATCTCCAGGAACGTCCCGCGGAACGACATCTCCCGTCCGTCGTCGGTGACCATCACGTAGTGGTACTCCCCGCCGACGCGTAGGTCGATATCGCAGACCGCCATCTCTTCTCCGAACGGAGGAAACGTGTTGCGCACGTGCTCTTCCTTCGTGAAGACGTCGAAAACGAGCTCGATGGGAGCTTCGAACTCGCGCGTCATGAGGATCTCGAGGTCGCTCGGGAACTCGATCGCATTCGCTGTCACTGGGTCTCTCCTTGTCGTTGCAGCTCTTTGAGGTAGTCGTCGATCCGATCGAGCCGGTCGCTCATCGCCTGCTCGTACTTGGCCAACCAGTCCCGAAACGGCCCTAGGCGTGCGGGGTCGACGCTGTAGAGGCGGCGACGCCCGTCCGCCCGTGCCCTGACGAGCCCCACCTCGCTGAGCACGCGCAGATGCTTAGAGACCTGAGGTTGCGCCAGCGAGAGGTGGGCGACGAGCTCGCCAACTGCCTGCTCACCTTCGATAAGCGCGTCCAGGATGTCGCGCCGGTGCCGCTCGGCGATCGCGGTGAACAGGTCTGCCACGGTGCATGACATATTCCTCTAGAGGACTACGTCTGTCACTACAGTGCCGCCGTGATCGTTTCCAGGGACCACGAGCGCCTCAAGCTCATTCGCAAGCTGCACGACAAGCGCTGGCGCGACAAGCTCGGCCTCTTCTTCGTCGAGGGCGAGGACGCGGTCGACGCGGCGACCGCCGAGCCGGTCGACCTGCTGCGCGCCGGCGAGGACGTCGAGCCGAAGCTGCTTGCGGAGGTTGCGTCCGCGCCGCACCCGCCGCGCGTGATCGGCGTCTACCGCCGCGACGACCTGCCCGCGTGGGAGGAGCGGCCGGCGACGCTCGCCTTGTGGCGCCTCGCCGATCCGGGCAACGTCGGCACGCTGATCCGCACCGCCGACGCCTTCGGCGCCGCGGTCGCGCTCTCGGACGGCTGCGCCGACCCGACCTCGCCGAAGGCCTTGCGGGCGAGCGCCGGCTCGATCTGGCGCGTTCCCGTCGGCCGCTTCGAAGTTTGTGTTGACTCAACACTAACTCGGGTTGCGCTGGAAGCGCACGGCGGCTCGCCGCTCGGCTCGATCGACCTCTCGGGCCGCGTCGCGTTCCTCCTCGGCGCCGAGCGTGAAGGTTTGCCCGCCGAGCTGGAGCGAGACGTCGACGCGTGGATCCCGATCGCGGGCGCGGAGTCGCTGAACGTCGCCGCCTCCGGTGCGATCGCGCTCTACGAGTGGCGGCGGCAGCAAGCCTGAAAGGCTCGAATCTGGTTCGGCTGCGCCGAATCAGATTCGCTTCAACCGCGTCCGGTGAGCTGCTCGATCTTGATTCGCCAGGGAAAGATGCGTCGGCGGACCCACGAAGTCGAGCGCGGGGCGTCGCGGGCTTGCACCTCACGCCAACGGCCGTTCAGCTGACGAAGCATCCACTGATAGCGCGCCTCGCGGTTCGCCTCCCATTCGCGTTCTTCAGGCGTCTGTGAAACTCGGTTAGTCGGTCTGTCGGGGGCCGTTGCCAGGCTCGGTGGCGTCCGTGTCGTTCGTGACTCGTCAGGCGTCAGGCCGCGATCGTGTGCCTTGCGAATGAATCGTCCGGGCGTGCACGGCGTCGCCGGCCTGGCGCGCCGCTGTTGGCTTGATCAGGAGCTTGTCCGCCTTGATGGCGTGACTCATCACAGACCTGCCGCGCGGTTTCCCTGCATCCAGACCGGCGTCAACCGAACCCTGCGAATCGAGTCGGAGGATCAGTCGGGATGCTTGCAGACGAGGTGGACTACGTGATCGGTGTTGACACGCATCGTGATCAGCACAGCCTGGCCGTCGTGGTCGCGCCCACCGGCGCGGTCGTCGCCGAGTCGTCGGTCAGCGCGGATCGAAGCGGGTATGAGGCGGCGCTGCGGGCGGCGAAGCGCGACGCGTCCGGCGTTCGCCTCTGGGCGGTCGAGGGCGCCGGACACTACGGTGCCGGTCTGACGCGCTTTCTCCGCGATCGCGGAGAGTCGGTGGTCGAGACCAGCCGGAGCGCACGCGCCGACCGGCGACTCTCCGGCAAGGACGACGCGCTCGACGCGATTCGCGCTGCCCGCGCGGCGCTCGCTGCCGCCACAGCAACGCTACCGGGCGCGGGCGAGCACCAGCAGGCTCTGCGCGTGCTCTTGCTCGCCCGCCGCAGCGCCGTCGACGTCCGCGCCGGAGAGCATCCGCCGCGAGCTGCGGCAGCTGCCGGTCGGACAGCTGATCCGGCGCTGCAGCCGCTTCCGTCGCTCGGCCTCGCGGCCCTCAGACGAGCTCGCCACAGTCCTCGTGCTGCGCTCACTCGCCCGCCGCATCGAACACGCGACTGCCGAAGCGGCCGAGCTCGAGCGCGAGATCCGCCAGCACGTCCAGGCGCTCGTGCCGCAACTCCTCGACGAGCCGGGTGTCGGACCGATCGTCGCGGCGCAACTGCTCGTCGCGTGGTCGCACCGCAACCGCGTCCGCTCCGAGGCGGCCTTCGCACGACTCGCCGGCGTCGCACCGATCCCCGCCTCGAGCGGCCAGACGATCCGCCACCGCCTCAGCCGCGGCGGCGACCGGCAACTCAACCGCGCCCTGCACACCGTCATCCTCCACCGCCGACAGCACGACCCGGCGACCCGCGACTACATCGCCCGTCGCCTCGGCGAAGGCAAGAGCACACGCGACGCCACACGGATCCTCAAGCGCTACCTCGCCCGCCACCTCTACCGCGTCATGCAGAACGCGAGCCCAGCGATGACTTGACAGTCATAGGAGATTCATCGGCGTCGGCAAGTAACCACAGGATAGTCCGGTCATCGTCAATCGGTGCGTCGATTTGGGATCGTGCACGGCGCGGGTGTGGCGTGCAATTCGCTCTTTCAGTCGGGTCTGCGGCACACCCAGATCGAGTCCTCGCCGCCGCGCCACGCCGAGCGGTCGAACCAGCCGTAGACGGCGTCGACGACGAACCCCTCCTCGCGGAGGAGCTCCTTCCACTCCGCGACCGAGAGCCAGGCGAGCGACATCTCCGACTCGGTGTTCGCGCCGCGGACGCGGAGGATCAGCGTGCGCGTCTCCTCGTTCCAGTCGGCGCGCTCCCAGATCCCGGGCTCCCGTTCGAGCCAGCGGCCGTGTGTGTCGGCGATGTCGTCAGCGCCCGGGGCGAAGACGTCGAAGATCAGGCGGCCTCCCGGCGCGAGGTGCTTCGCGACCGCGCGCAGCGCGACGCGCCGGTCGGCGTCGGTCTCCATGTGCAGCAGCGATCGGAATGGGATCAGGACGAGGGGGAACGAGCCCTCGACCGGCGGCTCCCGCATGTCGCCCTGCCGCAGGTCGACCTGCACCGCCGCGAGCTCGGCGCGCTCGCGCGCGACGTCGAGCATCCCCGCCGAGACGTCGACGCCGACGACCTCCACGCCGGAGGCCGCGATCGGAACCGCGACGCGGCCTGTACCGACGCCGAGCTCGAGCACCGGCCCGCCCGAGCGGACCGCCTCGTCGACGTAGAACGCGACGTCCTCGACGACGCTCCGCGACCAGGGGTCGTAGAGGCGCGCGATGTTGTCATACGCGGACACGTGGGTATCCTTGTACCGATGCAGGCGACGGCGACGACGTTGTTTATGCGGCCCCGGTGCGCACACCGGGGCGCCTGCTAGCGCTCCTCCAGCCGCACCGGGGCCAGATCGTGCCCCCGCGAAACGAAGGAGGAACCTTGGATAGTCTCGCCGCGGTGAACTGGCCCGCGTACGAAACCGAAGCGCTGAACGCCGTCGGCGCCGCCCTCTCCGAGCAGGAGCTGGACGAGGCGCGCGTCAAGTATCTCGGCCGCAAGTCGGAGCTGGCACAGGCGCTCCGCGGCGTGCGCGACCGCGAGAGCGGGATCCTGCTGAACGGCATCCGCTCCAAGCTCGAGGCGGCGGTCGCGGCGCGTGAGACCGAGCTCACGCGCCTCGCCAACGAGCACGCCGCGGAGGCCGGCGTCGACGTGACGATCCCCGGCACGCCGATCGGGCGCGGACGGCTGCACCTGTTGACACAAATCCGGCGGGAGATCGAGGACATCTTCCTGGGCCTTGGCTACGAGGTCTACGAGGGGGCCGAGGTCTCGACGGTCTGGGAGAACTTCGATGCGCTGAACGCCGACCCCGCGCACCCTTCGCGTTCGAAGACCGACACGTTCTACATCGACGACGACACCGTGCTGCGCACGCAGACCTCGCCGGACCAGATCCGCGCGATGCAGGCGAAGACGCCGCCGATCTACCTCGTGTCCCCGGGCCGCTGCTACCGGCGCGACACACCGGACGCGACGCACTCACCCACGTTCCTCCAGGTGGAATGCCTCGCGGTCGATCGCGGCATCACGCTCGCCGACCTGCAGGGAACGGTGCTGAAGTTCTTCCGGACGCTGTTCGGCGCGGAGCGCGAGGTCCGGATGCGGACGAGCAACTTCCCGTTCACGGAGCCGTCGGTCGAGTTCGACGTCACCTGCTTCATCTGCGGCGGCCGGGGCTGCCCGGTGTGCAAGCACTCGGGTTGGATCGAGATGGGCGGTGCGGGCTGGGTCGACCCGAACGTGTTCCGCAACGTCGGTCTCGACCCCTCCGAGTGGCAGGGCTTCGCGTTCGGCTTCGGCATCGAGCGCATCGCGATGCTCCGGCACGGCCTGCCCGACCTGCGCGCGTTCTGGGAGAACGATCTCCGAGTCCTGGGGCAGTTCTGATGAAGGTGCCGGTCAGCTGGCTGCGCGAGTACGTCGACTTCGACCTGCCGGTCGAGGAGCTCGCGCGCCGCCTCCTCTTCACGAGCTGCGAGGTCGACCGAATCGTGCGCCGCGGAGCACCCGGCGGCGCGAACCTCGACTATTTCGTCGTCGGCAAGGTGCTCGAGGCGGACAAGCATCCGAACGCCGACAAGCTGCAGCTCACGAAGGTCGACGTCGGCAGCGGGGAGCCGCGCTCGATCGTGTGCGGCGCGTGGAACTTCGGC
>JABFWJ010000194.1 GCA_013362295.1 Thermoleophilia bacterium | reverse complement strand
CGACGTCTCGATTCCGGGCAATGCGTATGCCGGCACGTACACCTCCACGGTGACGCTCGCCTCGGTCAGCGGCCCGTAAGCGCCTCCCTCCTTCTTCCATCCGGCACGTCACCACAGAGCGCCCCGGATCCGCCGGGGCGCTCAATCGTTCTAGGCTCGTGAGCGTGGTCCGTGTCTCCTTCGGCGACGAGACGTGGCGTCTCGCGAGCCTCGGCGACGTCGCCGCACTGCACCGCGTCGCCGACCTCCTCCTCGACGGCGACTCGGGTGATCTCGCCTACGACGGGCAGCGCGCCCGCGCATTCGCGCTTGCGCTCGAGGGGCGCCTCGACGACGCCCTCGCACGGCTCGACGACGGCCGCACGGACGACTGGCCGTTTCCCGCCATCCTCGCCGCCGACATCGGTCGCGTCCGCTTCCTCGCGGGCGACTACGAGCGCTCGCTCGACGCCTTGGCGTCGGCGGTGCGGGGAGCCGAGCGGGTCGATCCTGCGGTCGCCGACCTCGTCTCCGACGTCGCGGCGCGGGAGCCGAGACTGAGGCGTCGTGCGATCAAGGTGCTGCTCGCAGGCGGCAGCAGCTGGCAGCGTCTGCGCAACGCGGCCGCAGCGGCGGCGTCACGGGATTGAGAGCACGATCTTGCCGAGCTGCTCGGCCGCCTCGAGCCGCTCGTGCGCTGCGCGAGCCTCGGCGAGCGGAAACACGCGGTCGACGACGGGCCTCGCCCGGCCGGCCGCGATCAGGTCGTAGGCGCCCTGGAAGTCGTCCGGCGTCCCCATCGTCGATCCCAGGATCGACAGCTGCTTCCACCAGACGCGGTGCAGCCCCGCGGGAGGGTTGGGCCCGGTCGTCGCACCGCAGACGACGACGCGCGCTTCGGCGCGCGCCGCGTCGAGCGTGCGCTTCCACGTCGCCTCGCCGACGTCGTCGACGACGACGTGCGCACCGCCGCTGGTCACCTCCTTGACGCGCGCGACGACATCGTCGTTCGCGTGGTTTACCGTCGCGTCCGCGCCGAGCTCGCTGGCTCGCTCGAGCTTCGCGTCGCTCGACGACGTGACGATCACGAGTGCGTCGAGCGCCTTCGCGATCGACAGCGCCGCCGTCGCGACGCCGCCTCCGATGCCCCAGATCAGCACCCATTCGCCCGCCTGCACGCGCGCGCGCGTGACGAGCATCCGGTAGGCCGTCTCGAACACGAGCGGGAACGCCGCGGCTTCCTCGAACGAGAGGTCGTCGGGGATGGGGTGGAGGTACTCGCGCGGGAGCGCGATCAGCTCGGCATGCGTGCCGTCCATCGTCTCGCCGACGATGTGCACCTTGCCGCCGCTCATGATTCCGGGGTTGATGACGACGCGCTCGCCGGTGCCCGCGATCACGCCCGCGCCGTCCGCGCCGAGGATGCGGGGCTTCGGGACCGACGGCAGTCCCTTGCGGATCCACACGTCGAGGTGGTTGAGCGAGGCCGCGCGCAGCTCCACGAGCGCTTCGCCGTCGCCCGCCTTCGGGTCGGGAACGTCCTCGTAGCGCAGCACCTCGGGGCCGCCGTCCTCGTGGATCCGGATCGCCTTCACGCGGGCACAATCCTCGCATGACGACGGAGGACGTCCGCCGGTTCGCCCGAGAGCTCGGCATCGACGCGGTCGGCGTCGCGCGTGCGGAGGCCTACGCCGAGACGGAGCGGCACATCGTCGAGCGCCGCGAGCGCGGGCTCTTCGCCGACATGAAATTCACGATGGCGCGGCCCGAGCAGTCGTGCCACCCCGAGTCGCTCCTGCCCGGCGCCCGCAGCGTCGTCTCGGCGGCCGCCTGCTACTGGGAGCCCGAAGCGCCGCTCGAGTCCGGAGAGGGACGACTCGCGCGCTACACGTGGGCCGACGCCTACGAGTCGCTGCGCGACCGGCTCGATGCGCTGGGACGGCGGCTCGGCGGCGTCTACCGCGTGCTCGTCGACGCGAACCAGCACGTCGACCGCGAGGCAGCTGCGCGGAGCGGCGTCGGCTTCTACGGCAAGAACACGATGCTGATCACCCGCCGCCACGGGTCGTGGGTCGTGCTCGGCACGCTCGTCACGGACGTCGCGCTCGAGGCGACGCCGCCGCTCGACACCGACTGCGGCCACTGCCGCCTCTGCGTCGACGCGTGCCCGACCGGCGCCCTCGACGTTCCGGGCACGCTCGACGCCACGAAGTGCCTCTCGTACTGGACGCAGGCGCCGGCGCCGATCCCGGAGCCGTACCGGGCGGCGCTCGGGGCGCAGGTCTACGGCTGCGACATCTGCCAGGACGTCTGCCCCTGGAACCGCGGCGTCGAGAAGCGCCGCAGCGACCTGCCGGAGCAGCACGCGCACGTCGACCTCGTCGGCTGGCTCGAGCAGGACGGCGCCGCGTTGGTCTCGGAGTACGACCGGCTCTATGTGCCACGCAACGACCCACGCTGGTTGCGCCGCAATGCGCTCGTCGCACTCGGCAACACGGGCGGTGCAGAGCACACCGCGCTGCTCGAGCGCCACGCCTCCGACGAGGATCCGATCCTCGCGGAGCACGCCGCATGGGCGCTCGAGCGGGTGCGGGAGCGCGCGTGACGCGCCGTCCGCTCGAATGGTGGATCTCGGTCGTGCGCCTGCTCGCCGTGCCGTTCGCCGTGCTGCAGGTGGGGCTCACGAGCGGTTATCCGAGTCATTACGCGGCGATCGCGTGGGCGCTGACCGCCGCGCTCGCCGCCGGCGCCCTCGCGTTGTACGCGACGGTGAGCGAGAGCCGCGCGTACGCGCTCGTCGCCATGTGCTTCGACTTCGCGATCGTGTCCGGGTTCGCGATCCTCTACGCATTCGAGCTCGGTACGCCGACCCGCCAGTTGCTCTTCCTGGCGATCGTCGTCGGCGCGGCGCGGTTCGGGATGCGGGGCGGGATCGCGGTTGCGCTCGCGTCGATCGCGGTCGCTGCGGTGTTCGAGCAGCAGCGGTCGCGCTACTTCCACGCCGGCTACCGGGTCGAGTTCGTCACCTTTCAGGTGGGTGCCGGCCTGCTGATGGCGCTGCTCGTCGGCTGGATCGTGGCGCGGCTCGACGACCAGCGGGCGACGGCCGAGCAGCGGGTCGAGGAGGCGGAGGCGCTGCGCGACGAGCTCGGGCGGCGCGCCGACCTTCTCGATGCCGCCAACCGCTGCGCGCGCGCCCTCAGCTCGTCGCTCGACCTCGACGAGGCCTTCGGCGCCTTCATCCGTGAGCTGCGCGGCCTTGTGCCTTTCGACCGGATGGCGATCGTGCTTGCCGAGGAGGACACGGCGCGCGTGATCGCGACCGCAGGGGAACAGGCCGACGAGGTGATGCCGCCGGGCACGACATTGAGCCTCGACGACAACCTGCTCGCCGACGTCGTCGTGCGCGGCCAGACCGTGTACCGCCGCGACATGGCGCAGCCCGAGTACGTGGAGGAGAACCGCCTGCTCGCGCTCGGCATGCGCTCGCGCGTCGCCGCGCCGCTGCTCGCCGGTGCGCACACGATCGGCCTGCTCTCGATCGTGCGCCGGCAGCCGGATGGATTCGAGGAGCACGAGATCGAGCTCACGAGCCTCCTCGGCCGGCTCGTCGCGTCGGCGGTGCAGAACATCCGCGCGTACGACAGCGAGCGCCGCACGGTCGAGGAGCTGCGCAGACTGTCTGCGCTCCGTGCGGACTTCGTCTCCCTCGTCTCGCACGAGCTGCGCAGTCCGATGGCGGCGGTGATCGGCGCGGCGCGGACGTTGCAGGCGCGCTGGCGCGAGCTTCAGCCCGAGCAGCGCGAGGCGTTCCTCGCGCTGATCGGCGACGAGACCACGAGGCTCGCGGCCCTGATCGGCGACGTGCTCGACACGTCGCGCATCGACGCCGGCACGTTCACCTACCGCTTCAGCGACGTCGACGTCGCGGCGCTCGTCCGCGACATGGTCGCCTCGGCCGCGATCGGCCAGGACGAAGTGCCCGTCGTCGCGGAGATCGGACCGGGCGTCCCGCCGATTCGCGGCGACGCCGAGCGCCTGCGCCAGATCTTCGGCAACCTGATCGACAACGCCGTCAAGTACTCGCCGGCCGGCGAGCCGGTCGAGGTGCACGTCACGCAGTCGAACGCAAACGTGCTCGTGTCGGTGCGCGACCGGGGCCCCGGCATCAAGGCGGACGACCAGCGGCTGATCTTCGAGAAGTTCGGCCGCGTTGCCGGCGGCCCGTCGAAGCCCGGCAGCGGGCTCGGCCTCTACATCGCGCGCTCGATTGCCGAGACCCACGGCGGCACGATCGTGGTGTCGTCGGCCCCCGGCCGCGGCGCGACGTTCACCGTCAAGCTGCCGGCGTAGCGGCTCCGGGCACGTGGACGCTCGTCCAGCCGAGCGCCGTGCACTTTGTGTTGACTCAACACAAAGCTGGCTGACGCCCCGAAGCTTGTGTTGATTCAACACTTAGTCGGGCCCGGCAGGGTGTACCGAGGAACACCGGCCCACGCGACGCTAGGGGGTACAGGCCTTCGCGCCGTCGAGGGATACCCGATGACGACGAAGGAAGCCATTCTGGGAGAGCTCCCGTCGGCACCGCCGACATGTTCGCCGCCAAGGAACGCTCGCCCATACGAGACTCGAACAGATCGCTCAAAGGCGCATGCCAGGCTTCCGACCATGAATCGGGGCGGGGCGCGTCGGGTTGCACTCGCGCTCGTCGTCATCGTCGGCAGCGGTTGCGGAGCATCCACGCAGACGATCGCGGCCCCGTTCGCCGCGGGCGGGGGGACGAGCAGCGGCCCAGGTAGCGGGTTGTGGGGCGACGGTTCGTCAGGGCCGACGGGGATGCACCTCGGATGTATCGACGGGCGACGCTTTGCAGTACTGATCACGGTCCACAACCGCACCAGGCGCACGATCAGTCTCCTCGGGGGCGGTGGTCCGCAGCGTTCTCCTGATGTCATCAAGCGCGTGGCGGTGCAAGTCCGTCTCGCGCCGCCTCCCCCTGAGGGTGATGTCGCCGTCTCAGGACTTCGGCCGTGGAACAGTCGAAACTCCGCACCCGCAACCATCCCGGCCGGTCGGGACGCTTGGGTTCAGTCGAACTTTCTGATGCGGAACTGCACGTCGCTCCGCACCGGCGAGGCGTTGACGGTCAACCGCGGCATCACGCTCAGCTATCGCGCGGGCGGCGGTCAGGGAACCGAAGCCGTGTCCGTCGCAGGCGCGAGGATCGTGCTCACCCGCGGTCCGCTGCATCCCAGTCTGCCGATCAACCAGGTCGGCTGAACCGTTGCGGCACGCCTTGCGCAGACACGCGTCGGGCAGTCAGTTCAAATCGACGACGATCCGTCCACCCACGTCCGGCAGAGGCAGGGATTCCGCCTCTACGAGGACGGCCTCACGCGCGGCGCGCGACAGCCGCCGCCAGGCCTGGATCGTCACAGTTCGCTGGGCGCGGCGCCACGTGCCGACGACCTCTCCTGCAACAAGGAGTGCTCCCGGCCAGACACGGGGCGTCCACAGCTCCGAGCGCTGACCGGCATCCGGCACGAGCAGTGCACGCTCCTCGTTCGTGACGCCCAGGGTGTAGGCATCTCCGCTCGGAAGCAGTCGAGCAGCGGCCGCGGGCGCCGAAGGCTCGCGGATGGTGGCCTCGTCGCGAGCGAGCATGCACGCGTCGCCCAACGGCGTTCGCAGCGGGATCAGCTCGGCTCGAAGATCGTCGAACGTCCGAACGGCTTTCCGGTCACCGACGCCCGCCCACTTGCCGAACTCCTCCGGCCCGGCCGGCCCGCAAATGTGCAGGAAGCGGCGCGCCAGCTCGAGTGCCGCCTGCGCGGGATCGATGTCCGGCGGGGGCACCGTCCACACGGTCGGCCGCCGTGCGCCTTCCCACCGGATCGCAAGCGTGCCCGTCAAGGCGGCGTAGCGAAGATTGTTCCCGTGCACTCCGAGCGCCTGTCCCGCATCGTCGTACCTCATTCGAGCCCCGCCGAGAAGGACGTGCAGGCGAGCTGCCAGGTCCTCCGCCGTCTCGCGCGTCTTGCCGCCGTCCGGGAGCCTGCCGACGGTGAAAACGGCGAGGTCGCGCGCAGCGACGAGATACACGTGATACCTCGGTCCCCACACGTGCACGAGCGACGGGTCGTCCCAGGCGGACGGCCCGGCACCTTCTACACGTGCGTGGATGGACAGGAGCGCGGCACGCGGCATGCTGTCCTGAAGACCCGCCCACGCCGCACGTCGAAGCGAAGGACCTCCCGCCGGGAGCCGCCGATCCAGCGCGCCGACCCTTCGTCGGAACGCGAGGATCTGGGTTCGCGTAACCCTCAGTGGCGCCGCCATCGACTACGTGCCGGCCGGGTCCTCGAAGAATTTGATCCTGTTGCCGTCGGGGTCCGTGACGATCAGTCTCCGCAGCCCGTTCAGCTCCGCGCCTTCGTCGACGGAGAGGCCACGCCGAGCGAGGTCGACGCGTTGGTCGTCGAGGTTTCTCACCGCGAGAGTGAGGAGACCGTGACCGGCTCGGGCTCGGTCGGCGGTGATGTAGATCGACGCGGACCCGGCGGGATGCCATATCGCCTCGCCTCTGGTCGGAAGGGAATCGGGCGGACAGTCGAAGAGGCGCTCGTACCAGTCGCACGCCACTGCGAAGTCCGAGACGGCGAGTCCGGCGAACAAATGCGTCATCTGCACCGAACCATCTTGCCGGTTCAGCATGCAACGTCCCGTGGCCTCGACGGCATCGATCTCCGAGCGTGATAGGAAAGCAGCATGGCCGAGATACTGCTGTTCCACCACGCACACGGGCAGACCGCGGGATTCCTCGCGTTCGCCGATGAGTTGCGCACTGCCGGGCACGTCGTGCACGCCCCCGACCTCTACGACGGCAAGACGTTCACCGACCTCGACGACGGCGTGGGCTACGCGCGCGAAGTCGGCTTCGACACGATCGGCGAGCGCGGTCGACGCGCCGCGGACGGCCTGCCGAACGAGCTCGTCTACGGCGGATTCTCGCTCGGGGCGATGCCGGCGCAGATGCTGGCTCAGACGCGTCCGGGCGCCAGGGGAGCGCTGTTGTTCTCCGCTGCCTTCCCGGCGTCCGAGTTCGGCGCCTCGTGGCCGCCCGGCGTTCCGCTCCAGATCCACATGATGGAGGCCGACGAGTGGGCGGTGGAAGACCTCCCCGCGGCTCGTGAGCTCACCGAGACGACCGACGGCGCGGAGCTGTTCCTGTACCCCGGCCATCGACACCTGTTCGCCGACAACAGCCTGCCGGACTACGACGAGAGCGCCGCGGCGCTGCTCAACGAACGCGTTCTCGCATTCTTGAAGGCCGTCGAATAGGCGACGGGCTCCCGCCCGCTTACGACGTCTTCGCGCGCTTCGGGCGGAGCTCGCTCGCGAGCTCGCGCGCGCGGTGCGCGACGCGTGCGCGCAGCTCGGGCGGCTCGAGCACGATCGCCTCGCCGCGCTTCGAGAGCACCTCGCTCTCGAGCCACTCGTCGCTCCCGACCGGGATCTCGCGGAGCGCGTACCCGCCGACGAGAAGCCGTGCGCCGC
>JABFWJ010000186.1 GCA_013362295.1 Thermoleophilia bacterium | reverse complement strand
TGCTGGCCGTGGACGACGCGCTCGAGCGCGAGTTTGGCGCCGCGCTCGAGCTGCACGACCAGACTCCGGACGTCTTCGAGGCCGCACGGACGCAACTCGCCTACGGCGCACGACTACGCCGCGCGGGGCGTCGCGTCCGCGCACGCGAACAGCTGCGCGCCGCGATCGAGGCGTTCGACGCGCTGGGCGCGGCACCGTGGTCGAATCGCGCGCGCGCGGAGCTCGAGGCGACAGGTGAGACCGCCCGCAAGCGGGATGCGTCGACGCTCGACCGGCTCACGCCGCAGGAGCTCCAGATCGCGTTCCTGCTCGCGGAGGGCCGCACGACCCGCGAGGCCGCGGCCTCGATGTTCCTCAGTCCGAAGACGATCGAGTACCACCTGCGCAACCTCTACCGAAAGCTGGGCGTGCGCTCGCGCACGGAGCTCGCGGCCGCGATCGAGCGACGAGGACCAGACCAGGACTAGACCGGCTATGGGCCGATCGGCTCATGTGGGTTGCCGGACCTGTTGGTTAGCGTGGCCCCACGCGGCCAACCGGATGAGGGAAGGGGAACTAGATGTACGGAAATCCTCCGCACACGGGGCTGGGTGCGCTCGTCTTGACGCTCGTAGCCGCCGCGAAGGGCGGCACCGGCTATCTCACTCGCGTGCTCGCTCGCTGATGCTCTCGGCGACGGTTCTGGTCCCGGCGCACAACGAAGAGACATCGATCGGAGAGCTGATCCGCGCGTGCCGCGGTCAGTCGTATCCGCTCGACGAGATCGTGGTCGTCGCGGACTCGTGCACCGACGATACGGCGGGGCGCGCACGCGCAGCCGGCGCGCGGGTCGTCGAGGTCGACTGCCAGGATAAGGCGACCGCCCAGAACACGGTGCTCTGGGAGATCGAGTCGGACGTGATCATCGGCTTCGACGGCGATACGCAGCCGACGCCCGACTGCATCGAGCTGTTGATGGCCGACCTCAACGAGCGTGGTTACGACGCGACCTGCGCGACCATTCTTCCCCTGCAGCCGCGTGGTTTCTTCATCCGCGCCCGTCGGTTCTCGTACTCGCTCGGGCGGCGGTGGTGGCGCCTCTGCCAGGCCGAGGTCGGGCGCATCCAGGTGCTGACCGGGGCGGCGTACGCCTTCAGGACGCCGGTGATCAAGGGCGTCGGGGGCTTTCCCTCCGGATTGATCTCGGCCGACATGGACGCGACGTGGGCGATGCACGCCGCCGGCTACAAGCTCGGGTACGCAGCGAAGGCAATTGCCCTCACCGTCGATCCGGAGAGCTTCTCCGTCTGGCGCGCCCAGATGAGACGATGGGCCTCCGGCTACGCGCAGAACATGGCGAAGTACCGCCGTCACGTGCTGCATCCGCGCTCCCTCCTGGTCGTGGGGACGGCGCTCTTCGACCTCGTCTCGCTGTTCTGGAGCTATGCGCTGTTCGCCTACCTGTTCGCGACGGGACACGGCGACAAGGTCGCGGCTGTCTACGGCATCTACTTCGCGATCCACATCCTGGTCAACATCGGCCTCGTCGCAAGCGTGGTCGGGATCCGCGAGGCGGTCCTCGGCTTCCTGCCGTGGCTGATCGTGAACTGGTACACGAGATGGCTGTACCTCGCGGCGCTCTTTCGCGAGTGGATCCTCGGCCGGCACTACGCCTCGTGGACCGGACGCCAGGGGCGCGCGACGGTGATCACGCCGATGACCTCTCGCCGGAAGCTCGCGCTCACCGCGCTCACCGCTGTCGCGGCCGTGTTCGCGACGGCTGCCTGGCTGGCCTGACACGAGCCACCGTCCTGCCGAGAGCTTCACAGGTCTTTCGCGCGCGTTAAGGTCGCCTCGAGCTCAACGCGAATCGAAAGGGGATCTGATGGCTGTTGGCATGCTGATGGCCGGCGAGGGTGTGACCAGGGAGGCGTACGAGGAGCTGACCCGGAAGATGTTCGGGAACTACCCGATGCGCGACGACCAGGCGCCCGAGGGCCTGATCATCCACACGGCGGGTCAGTCGGAGCAGGGCTGGTACATCTACGACGTCTGGCAGTCGAAGGAGCAGTTCCAGCGCTTTGCCGAGGAGAAGCTCGGCCCTGCGGCCCAGGAGCTGACAGGCGGCGGCGGCCCGCAGCCGCAGCCGCAGTTCTTCGAGATCGAGACGCTCGTCAGCGCGTCGTAGCCTGCCGGAGAGGGTCGTCGGGGGACCCTCTCCGGCTGCTGCGAGCGAGTTCGATCAGACGGCGGCGGGCTGAGCCGGCTCCGGCATCAGTCCGAGCTGCGTCATCACCTGCACCTGGTCGAAGTACAGCTGCGTCTCCGCAACCGCGTCGCCCTCGACGCGAAGCACCTGGACGCCGCGGCCCGAGAGCTGCTTCTGGGTCGGCGCGATCTCGCCGGCCGGTCCGGCCAGGACGCCGTCGTGCGTTCCTTCGAAGGTGAACCTCTGCGCGATCCAATCGCCCTCGACGATCTCGCCGTGGATCGTGATGCGGGAATCCGAGAACGCGTTCAGCCAGGTCATCGCGTACCCCGTGACTGCGTCTCTGCCTTCGAAACGGACGTCTCCCGGAGCCTCGATCACGGCGTTCTCGGCGGTCAGCGCGCGGATGCGCGCCTCGTCGTGCGCGTTGAACGCGTCCACGAACTGCGTGCCGATCCTGCGTGCGTCGGCCATTGGGCCTCCTCTCCGTCCTGCTGCCAAGGAGACCCTACGACCGCCCTTCGGCCGTTTCAAGTCGGCTGATCGAGGCTCACGACCACGTGCTCGTCCTCGACGTGCACGGCGTAGCGCCGCACTCGAAGGCGGGTGTCGACGAGCGAGCGCCCGGTCGCGATCTCGAACTCCCACTTGTGCCACGGGCAGCGCACGATGCTGTGGCGCGCGCCGAGCGCGACCTCGCCTCCTGTCGTCTCGATCGGCGTCGTGACCATCCCGGCGCACAGCGGCGCCCCGCGGTGCGGACAGCGGTCGGCGAGCGCGTACAAGCTGCCGGACACTCGGTAGAGCCCAATGCGATGACCGCCGATCTCGAGCATCCGGACGGCTCCCTCCTCCGGCGCCTCCCGGAGCGGCAGTCGCGCTTCGCGGTTCATACGACGGCGGGGGCCGGCAGGCGGAAGAACTCGTGGGCGTTGCGCCACCGGACGTTGTCCCGCCAGTCCGCAGGCAGCTGGCGGAGCGTCTGCTCCGGCTCGTCGAAGTCCCAGTGCGGAAAGTCGCTGGCGTACATCAGCGTGTCCCAGGGGCGCAGGAACTCGATCGCGGCGAGGAGCTGCCCGGGATCGTCGGGAGATTCGAGCGGTTGCGTTGCGAAGCGGACGTGCTCCCAGACGTACTCGGACGGCCGGCGCTTGCACCAGGGGATCTCGCTCCGGCACGCGCGCCAGTTGGTGTCGAGGCGCCAGAGGAAGCCGACGAACGGGACGAGGCCTCCTTCCACCATCGCCACGCGCGTGTCCGGGAACCGCTCGAAGATCCCGTGGCAGAGGATCGAGACGAAGTGGCCGTACATGCCGGCCCCGCAGAGTGTGTGGTACTCGACGTAGTAGTCGGGCATACCGGCGGCCGTGAGCGGCGGCGCGATCCCGACGGTCTCGAAGTGGGTGTGCACGGCGACCGGGAGGCCGAGCTCGTTCGCCGCCTCCCAGAGCGGGTCGTAGACGGGATTGCCGTACGGGATGCGCGCGCCGCCGGGCAGGAAGATGCCGGCGAACTCCTCGAGCGCGCCGACCCGGCGGATCTCGCGCGCCGCAGCCTGCGGGTTTTGTGCCGGGACGACGATCATCCCGCGGAGGCGCCGCTCCTCCTGTAGCCATCGTTCGAGCAGCCAGTCGTTGTACGCGCTGCAGAGGCGCGCGGCCAGCTGCGCGTTCGGGATGATCGAGAACGCGGCCGCCTCGTCGGGCTCGACGATGCCGAGCGTGATGTCGTAGGTGTCGAGGTGGCGCTCACGCAGGGTGTCGAGCGAGACGTAGACGAAGTTCGCGTCGTGCGCGGCGCTGCGCTCGTAGACGTCGTGCCTGAGCCATCCGGTCGGGTGGTTCCACGGGTAGGACGGCATCGCGAGCCCGTTCGTGCCCGAGTTGACGACGAGCTCGCGGGTCGGCGCATCCAGGTAGGGCAGGAGGTCGGCGAGCGTGTCGTAGCCGACGTGGATGTCGCAGTCGATCAGCACGCCCTGATCATACTATGCGCTAGGCTGCTCATAATATGAGCACGAGCGCCGGGACGCCGCGGACGAAGTCCCTGACGCGCGCGATCGATCTCCTCCACGCAGTCGCGAGTCGGCCCGGCGGATCGTCGGCGTCGGAGCTCGCGCGCGTCACGAGGCTTCCCCGCTCCACCGTCGCCCGGACCCTGCGAACGCTCGCCGACTCGGGACTGGTCGAGGAAGCCGCCGACGAAGCAGGATGGATCCTCGGATACGAGCTGGTGCTGCTCGCACGCGCCGCCGACCCCTATCAGCGTCTCGTCGAGGCGGCCCGGCCGGCCCTGAGCCGACTTCGCGACGCCACGAGCGAGTCGGCACTCCTCGCCGTGCCGCGTGGCCGCCCCGGGATGGAGATCCTGCTCCAACTCGACCCGCGCCGCCACGTCGGTGTGGCGAACTGGGTCGGCGCCGACGTGCCGCTGCACGCATCCTCCGCCGGCAAGCTCGTGCTCTCCGAACTCGACGAGCGCGAGCTGGAGGCCTGGCTCGACACGAACCCGCTCGCCTCGTTCACCGGGAAGACGATCTCGGACGTGTGCGCTCTGCGGAAGGAGCTTGCACGCATCCGCCGGCAGGGCTGGGCCGAGCTCGTGGACGAGTTGGAGGAGGGTCTCGCCTCGATCGCCGCTGCTGTGCGGTCGCCGCGCGGTGCGCTCGCGGCGATCATCGGTATCAGCGGCCCGACGTTCAGGCTGGGCAAGGCCCAGCGGCGGGAGCTCCTTCCGGCGGTGCAGGAAACCGCCGCAGAGATTGAACACGCATTCAACCGAACCTGATTCGGCGCAGCCGAACCAGATTCGAGCACTTCGGGCCGTCACGCGCCACGAAACGCTGGAATCTGGTTCCGCGTTGCGGAATCAGGTTCCGTCAGTGATTCGTCGTTTGCTGCGCGTTCGCCGGCCGGGACATAATGGCTCGTCAGGGTTCTCGGCGAAAAAGGAGTCCGGCAGATGGCTGTCGTCGAATCAGGTCCGACCCAGGTTCAGCAGGTGCTCGGCAGAGGCCCGATCCCGGATCCGTTCCCGACGCTCGACCAGGCGCGGCACGATCCGGGCCGGCTGGAGAAGATCCGCAGCATCCGCAACCTGATCGACGAGCGCGGGATCAAGTACGTCTTCTTCCAGCAGGTCTCGGTCTCCGGCCATGTGAACGGGAAGGGAGTCGTCTCGACTCAGTGGGAGAAGGTCGCCGAGGAGGGCTACCAGCTCGTCTACGGCGCGACGGCCGACCTGTTCGTCGACCGGCGCGACACGTACATCGGCTTCGGCCCGGAGGAGTCCGAGCTCGCCGCGATCGCGGACCCCGACACGTTTGCGCAGCTCCCGTGGGACGACCGCGTCGCGCGCGTCTTCTGCGACTGCTACGACACCGAGACCGGCGCGCCGCTCGAGGCCGACCCGCGCCAGAACCTGAAGCGCATCGTGAACGACGTCGAGCAGAAGCTCGGCTACACGTTCCTCTGCGGCATCGAGCCCGAGATGATGTGGATGAAGAAGACCGACGATCCGAACGACGCCGTCGGTCTGACGAAGCCGTGGTGCTACCACATCAACCAGTTCGAGGAGCTGCGCGAGATCATCCTCGACGTCGTCGATTACGGCGAGCGGCTCGGGATCAACCCGACGTACGGCGACCACGAGGACTCGCCCGGCCAGCTCGAGCTCAACTTCCTCTTCGACCGCGCCGTCCGGACGGCCGACAACCTCTCGACCTACCGCCAGATCTGCGCCGCCGTCGCGCGTAAGCACGGCGTGATCGCGAGCTTCATGCCGAAGCCGTTCACCGGCGTGTCCGCGAACGGCGCCCATCACCACTTCACACTGGTCGACGAGAACGGCGTCAACGTCTTCTACGACTCGGAAGGCCCGGCGAAGCTGTCCGAGCTCGGGCTGCAGTTCATGGGCGGGATCCTCGATCACTATCGCGCGCTCTGCGGGATCACGGCTTCCACCGTGAACTCGTACAAGCGCTTCTGGGACTTCGGGTTCTGGGCGCCGATCTACAAGGACTACGGCTGGCAGAACCGGACGACGCTCGTCCGCGTCGCGAGCGGCGGCCGCTTCGAGTTCCGTGCCGTCGACTCGGCGTGCAATCCGTATCTGACGCAGGCCGCGCTCTTGAAGGCCGGCCTCGACGGCGTCGAGCGCAAGCTCGATCCGGGGCCGCCCCAGCAGCGGAACGTGTACGACGTGCTCGCCGAGGGCGGCGAGATCCCTCGGGTGCCCGCGCACCTCGGCGAGGCGCTCGACGCACTCGAGGCGGACGACGTCGTGCGGAGCGCGCTACCCGGCCGCCTCTACGATGTCTACATGCACTACAAGCGCGACGAGTGGGAGCAGTACCTCGCCGCGGTCACCGACTGGGAGCGCGAGAAGTACCTGGACATCCTGCCGTGACGGCGGTCGCGTGATGTGCGGCATCGCCGGGATCATCTACCGCGACAACGGCGGCAGCCACCGGGTCGGGCACGACATGACGCGCATGCTGCAGTCGATGAAGCACCGCGGCCCGGACTCCACCGGCTACGCGCTCTACGGCGCCGCACAGGGCCCGATCATCATGCGCTACAAGCTCGCGGACGCGAATGACCCGCGCGACTTCGACTTCGAGCAGCGGCTCGAGCACCACCGCGCCGAGGTCGAGTCGCGGCTGCGGGCGCTCGGCGCCAAGAACCTCGAGGCCGAGAAGGAGACGGCGTACGCGTACCGCGTCACGTTCGACTACGACGGCGACCTGAAGCGGATCACGGACGTCGTCGAGGACGTTCCGCACGCGGAAGTGCTCTCGCTCGGGCACGCGCTGGAGATCATCAAGGATCTCGGCGACGCCGAGCAGGTCGCACAGCAGTACCGACTCGACGGCTTCGTCGGCACGCACGCGATCGGCCACGTGCGGATGGCGACCGAGTCCGATGTCGACATCTCCGGCGCGCACCCCTACTGGGCCTATCCCTTCGGCGACGTCGCCGTCGTGCACAACGGGCAGCAGACGAACTACTTCCACAGGAAGCACCGCCTGGAGCGCAGAGGCCATCGTTTCCAGTCCGAGTGCGACTCCGAGGTGATCGCCGTCTATCTCGCGGAGAAGATGAGCGAGGGCCACTCGCTCGAGGGCGCGATGCGCGAGAGCCTCGCGGAGCTCGACGGCGTCTTCACCTATATCTGTGTCACCGGCGAGGCCCTCGGCGTGGCCAAGGACGAGATGGCGGCCAAGCCGCTCGTGCTCTACGAGTCCGACGACATCGTCGCGCTCGCCTCCGAGGAGATCGCGATCCGCGCCGTCATGGACCGCGAGATCGAGACCTGGGACCCCTACGAGGGGGAGGTGATGGTTTGGAAGCGCTAGCCGGCGAGCGGATGATCA
>JABFWJ010000149.1 GCA_013362295.1 Thermoleophilia bacterium | reverse complement strand
GGGAGCTCTCCGGCCATCCCGGTGCCCGTGCCGTCCAGCTGACCGCACACGGCGAGCCGGTGCGCGTGCTCTCGAGGCGGCCGGCGCAGCTCCCGGCGGGCTCGCGCTGGCTCGGCCCGCGCTACGAAGGCCGTGCCGCCCGCGTCGAGGCCGTGGAGCTGACCGGCGGAAGCGCGATCCGTATCACCTACGGACCGCTGGTCGTCTGGAACTACACGACGGTCGTGCCGCCGGCGGTGCTGCAGCTGCGTGGAACGCCGGCGAAGATCTTCCAGATCCCCGGCGGGATCGTCCACGCCTCCTTCGCCGGCGGCGTGGGGGTCGTCGCGGACGCGTCGTTCGCGGACGGCAACTCCGCCGTCCTGGGCCTGCAGGGGGACAAGATCGACACGATCCGCGCCGTACAACTCCTGCGGCGCGCGCAGTAGGATGCGCGGCGGAGGAGGCAGATGAAGCTCGCGCTCGCCGCAGCCGTGATCGCGTTGACCGGAGCCGCACCTCATGCGACCGTCCTCGGCTGGGACTACGGCGCGAAGCGAATCGCCTGGTTCGATGCGCGCAGCCTCGCGTCTGCGCAGGGCGCCGCGACGGGCTGGAATCGGCCGCTCTGCAGCTGGAGCTTCTCGCCGGATCGCCACCGGCTCGCGCTCTCCGACTGCCACGGCACCGTGCGCTTCGTCGCCGTGCCGTCGCTGAAGAGCCTCGGGCGGATCGGCGCGTCGAGCGGTGTGTGGGATGCCGCGTCACTTGCCTGGGTGACACCCACGCGGCTGCTCGCCGTCAACCGCGCGAGTGGGAGCATCGCCACGCTGCTCGTCGTCGACACGACGAGCAAGCGGGTCGTGCGGCGCGTCGATCTGGGCGGCGTGCTCCTCGCGCGCGCGGTCGTGGGCGACCGCGTCGTCCTGCTGCTCGCGCCGTTCGATTCGTTCGGCCCCGCGCGCGTCGTGGTCGCCGACGCGGAGGGTGCGACGACGAGGGTGACGATCGAAGGGATCACCGCCGGCTCGCACTTCGGCAACCAGCCCGACTCGGGGCCGTCCGGTGAGGTGCGCACGCCGGGGTTCGCCGTCGACCCGGCCGGAACGGCGTTCGTGGTCGGAGCCGACCTCCGGGTCGCGGCGGTCGATCTCTCGACGATGCGCGTGAGCTATCACGGTCCCACGCGCGCACCGGCGAAGGCGCTGAACGGCACGACGCGGATCGCGGCGTGGCTCGGCCGCGGCAAGCTCGCGGTCAGCGGCATCGACTACGCCTCGAGCGGAACCGGCAGCGACCTCAGCGTGTCGACGACGCCGTTCGGGCTCCAGCTTCTCGACACGGCGACGTGGACGTACCGAACGCTCGACCCCGCTGCGACCGGCCTGGTCGCCGGCGGGTCGGTCGTCCTCGGCGCCGCGCCGACCCGCTCGAGTGCGTTCGACGCGGCCGGGAGGCACCTGTACGACATTCCCGCGCCGCGCGGAACGTGGGTGACGCCGGCGCTCGGCTACGCCTACGTCTGCAGCGAGCGCTGGCTGACGGGCGTTCTCGATGCGTCGACCGGCGCGCCCGTGTCGACGCCGATGACGCACACCCGCGGCTGTCCGACGCTGCTGAGCGGGCGCGCCGCGGTGTCCTAGGCACCGAGGATCGCCTTGATCTCGTCCGTCGACTCGGCGGTCGGAGACTCCGAGATCACCGTCGCCGGCCGGTCGAATCGCGTGAGCGCCGCGCGCAGCGGCTCGGCGCGCAGCGTGCCCTCGCCGTAGGGCAGATGCTTCGTCTCGTTCCGGTTCGCGAACTGGATGTCCGAGAAGTGGATGTGGAACGGCGCACCCGGCTCGATCACGGCGTCCGCCTGCTCGAGCGCCTCGACGAACGGCTCTTCCGTCAGAAACGCCCCGTCCGACGTCGCGTGCATGTGCGCGAAGTCGACGACGGGACGCACCCACTCGAGTCGTGAGGCGATCTCGCAGACGTCGTCGATCGACCCGATCTCACGCACCCGGCCCATCACCTCGATCCCGAACGGGACCGCGCGCTCCTTCCCCTCGAGCCGTTCGCGCAGCTCGCCGAGCTGCTCGACGATCGAGTCGATCGCGTCCTCGCGTGTCCGGCCGAGCAGGAAGCCCGGGTGAAAGACGACGAGCTCCGCGCCGGCGGCCTTCGCGATCCCCGCCGAATGGTCGAGCATGCCGACGGCCATGTTGAGCTTCTTGCCCCGCTCGGCGTGTCCCATGAAGCCGGCGATCGGCGCGTGGACGGACAGGGCGATGTCGTGCTCCGCGGCGAGCCCGCCGAACGCCTCGGCGAACTCGTAGTCCATCCAGAACCGTCCTTCGAAGTCGATCTCGCACGCCGAGAGCCCGCGCTCGAGCAGGGCGTCGATCGCCCCCTGCGGAGATCCGCGTGCCGGTACCCGCGCGGGGCCGTAGTGCAGATGACGAGCCATTGAGGAAGATTCGTGTCCCTCGACCGTTACGGACACGCGAAGCCAGGGTATCGGCCACGAATGGCGGACAGGACCGCTCCGCTCTTCAGCATCGGCGCGGTCGCGCGGATGGTCGAGCTGTCGACGGCGACGATCCGCACGTGGGAGACGCGCTACGGGCACGTCGTCCCCCAGCGTTCCGACGGCGGACAGCGGCTCTACTCGCGCGACCAGGTCGACCAGCTGCGCTTCGTGAAGGACGCGATGGCGGACGGCCGCCGCCCGGGGGAGGCGCACCGCCTGCTCGGCGAGCGGGTCGCCCGCGGCGAGTCGTTCGGCGGCGCGCGCCTCAGGGTCCTGCTCGCGGAGAGCCGGCTCGGCGCGGCGAGGCGGCTGACCGAGCTGCTGGGCGCGGACGTCTTCGAGGTGCACCTCGCCGCCGACCCGGTCGCAGCCTCACAGGCGTTCCAGGATCTGTCTCCGGCCGTCGTCGTCGTGGACTCCGACGACGACGAGTTCGTCGAGCTCGCGGAGCGGATCCGGGCGGAGGGCGTGAAGGTGCTGCCGATCGACCTCCTGGAGCGCCCGCTGGCGCTGCTGGACGCCGGCCGGCTCGCGCTGAAGTAGTCCGTCCGATGCGGTTCCTACCCTGGGAGCATGCCGATGCGCCCAACACGAATCGACCTCCTGGAGCTCGATATCGACCTGCGCCTCGCCGACCTGTGGCGGGAGGCGGCGGGGATCAGCGAGTGGTCGCTCGACGTCGTCGCGGCCTTCATGCGGGCTGCATACGGCAAGGGCTACTGCGACGCGCTCACCGAGGATGCCCCGGGCTCCCTGTGTGCCGACCACGGCTACCGGATCCCGGCGCGCAAGCAGACCGCCGACGTCGACGCCTGATCGCCCCTGACGGGGCAGGCGCGGCTACTCTTCGGCCGTGTCCACGCGCAGCCCTGCGCGGCTCGTCGTCGCCCTCGGTGTGGCGGCCGTCTTGGCCGTCTTCCTGCTCTACACCGCGCTGCGCGGATCGTCGACTCCCACGTTGACGCCGAGCCAGGTCGCGAACCACAGCGGCAAGCTGGCGGTCGTCGGCGTCGTCGTGGCGCCGCTCCGGGGCGACTCGCATTCGCCGGGCGGCCTGCGCTTCGGTCTCAAGAACATCGACGGCCGGAGCAGCGTCGTCTCCGTCGTCTACCACGGCGAGAACCCGCCGCCGCTCTTCAAGGTCGGGCGCAACGTGGTCGTGAGCGGCAGCTACGCACACGGGCGCCTCGCCGGCGACAACGTCGTCACGAAGTGCCCATCGAAGTACACAAGCAAGCCGGCGGCGTAGAGCATGGCTGACCTCGGACGCGCGGCCCTCGTCGTCAGCCTGGGGCTCGTCGTCTACGCCTTCGTCGCCGGCTTCACGGCCGCGCTCACGAACCGCCGTCGCCTCGCGGTCTCCGCACGCAACGCGCTCTTCTCGGCGTTCGGGTCGACGGCGATCGCCGCAACGGTGCTGGCGGTCGCGCTCGTGCGTCACGACTTCTCGTTCGCGTACGTCGCCGCGCACACGAACCGCACGCTCTCGACGCCGTACGCGCTGAGCGCGTTCTGGGGCGGCCAGGAAGGATCGCTCCTTCTCTGGCTGCTCGTGCTGACCGGCTACGGCGCGCTCGCGGTCGCGCTGAACCGCAAGCTGCTGCGCGATCTCACCGTGTGGGTCGTCCCGGTGCTCGGCGGAATCGCATCCTTCTTCGCGTTCGTCCTCGTCGCCGTCGCCAGCCCGTTCGCGACGCAGACGGCGACGCTCGACGGCGCCGGCCTGACGCCGAGCCTGCAGAACCCCTACATGGTCGCGCACCCGCCGATGCTCTATCTCGGCTACGTCGGGCTCGCGATCCCCTTCGCGTTCGCGGCCGGGGCGATGCTCTCGGGGCGCACCGATGAACGGTGGATCGTGGCGACCAGGCGCTGGACGCTCGCCGCGTGGATGTTCCTCGGCTTCGGGCAGCTGCTCGGCGCGCACTGGGCGTACGTCGAGGTGGGATGGGGCGGGTACTACGCCTGGGACCCCGTCGAGAACGCCGCCCTCATGCCGTGGCTCGCCGCGACGGCATTCCTGCACTCCGTGATGATCCAGGAGCGGAAAGGGATGCTGAAGGTCTGGAACATGGTGCTCGTCGCGCTCGCGTTCGAGCTCTCGATCTTCGGCACGTTCCTCACGCGCTCCGGTGTGGTCAACTCGATCCACTCCTTCGCGAAGAGCCCGATCGGCGCGTGGTTCCTCGCCTTCGTCGTCATCTCGTCGCTGTTCTCGCTCGGCCTGATCCTCTGGCGCCTGCCGCTCCTGAAAGCACGGACGAGGCTCGAGTCGGCCCTATCGCGCGAGGCGGCGTTCCTCTACAACAACCTGCTGCTCGTTGCGCTGTGCCTCACCGTGCTGTGGGGTGTCCTGTTCCCGATCGTCACGCAGCTCGTGAAGGGCGAGACACGCACGATCGGAAGCCCGTACTACGACTTCTTCCTGCGTGCGTTCGGCCTGCCGCTGCTGCTCCTGATGGGAATCGGCCCGTTGATCGCGTGGCGCAAGACGAGCGCGCGAACTCTCGTGCGAACGCTCGCCTGGCCCGGCGTGGTCACGATCGTGTGCGGTGTCGCGCTCGTGGCGCTCGGCGCGGGGTCGTCGCGCCCGGGGCTGATCGCGTACACGTTCTCGGCGTTCGTGCTCGCGGCGATCGCGCTCGAGCTGATCCGGGGCACGCGCGCGACGGGGTCGCTGACGACGCTCATCTCACGCAACCGCCGTCGCTACGGGGGCTACGTGGTGCACGCGGCGATTGTCCTGCTCGCGATCGGCGTCGCCGGCTCGAGCGCATACGGCAGCTCCACGGAGCGGCGCCTGACACCAGGTCAGAGCGTCTCGATCGGCGGCTACACGCTGACCCTGCAGGACGTCCGGCGGCGTCACGTTCCGAACGCGACCGAGACGCGCGCGGTGCTCGACGTCACGGGCGGCTGGAACGGGACGATCTCCTCGGGTGACAACCAGTACGTGAACCCGCCGGAGCCGTCGCGCGAGATCGGCCTGAAGACGAACTGGCTCCGCGGCGAGGATCTCTACGTGATCGCGGACAGCGCCAATCCGACGACGAAGGTCGTGTTCGTCAAGGTGCTCGTCAAGCCGCTTGTCAACCTGATCTGGATCGCGGGCTTCGTCTTCCTGCTCGGATCCGCGATCGCGTTGTGGCCGGATGCGCGTGAGCAGCGGCGGCTCGTGACGCGGCTCGCACCCGCCCGGGCGGCATAGGGCTTGACGGAGCCGCGTTCAACAACAGGCGTAGGCTTGACGGAGCCGCATTTAACGGCGTGACCTGGCTCGCGCTCGTCCTGGGCGTCGGCGTCGCGGCCGGCGCGGTGCTGCTCGTCGCGTGGCCGTTCCTGCGCGAGCCGGTCGCCGCCGACGATCGCCTCGATGCGCTCAGCCCGGAGGAGGAGCGACGCCTGCAGCTCGTCGAGGAGCGAGACCGGGTGCTGGCGGCGCTCAAGGAGCTGGAGTTCGACCACCGGACGGGCAAGATCGGCGACTAGGACTACCGCTCGCAGGTCGGACCCCTGCGGCGGGCGGCCGCCATGGCACTCAGCCGACTCGACCGTTACCGTTCGGGGATGACCGCATTCGAGATCCCGGACACACCGGCCGAGCCGGCGCCCCCGCCCGACGAGGGGACGCCGCCGACGCCGGTGCCCGTCCCAGAGCCGTATCCGCCGCCGGACGAGGCGGACATCCCGACGCCGACGCCGCAGGAGTAGGCGCCCGTAGCGGCGAATCGTTTTTCATGCGGCGTCTAGCGCTCGCGCTTCTCGCTCTGCTCGTTGTCGCCACGCCGGCCTTCGGCGACGATGTCGCGAAGAAGCAACAAGTCGACTCCAAGATCTCCTCGTTGCAGGGAAAGCTCGCTGCCCAGCAGGCGCGCGAGCATGACCTGCGCGGGCAGGTCGCCGACTACACCTCGCGGATCCGGGTGCTCGAGAGCCGGGTCGGCGACGTCTCCCTCCGGTTGCAGACCCTGGAGGCCGACCTTGCGCTCCACCAGCGCCGCCTCGACGCGCTGAACGCGCTCTTCGCACTCCAGACGAAGCGGTTCGTGTTCCTGAAGGAGCAGTACGCGCTGTCGATCCACGTCCTCAACCAGCGCCTCGTGAACATCTACGAGTCCGACCAGCCTTCATCGCTCGACGTGTTCCTGGGGGCGCGGAACGTCCAGGACGCGATCGACCAGGTGCAGTACCTGAACGACATCGGCGAGCAGGACCGCCGGATCGCGCAGCAGGTCTCCGAGTCGAAGGCCGCGATCAAGGTCCAGCGTGCGAAGACGAAGAAGCTGCGCGCCACGGTGCAGAGCGAGACGGCGGTCATCTCCGCTCGTACGGCGCAGACACGCGACGTGCGCGACGAGCTCGTCGGCGCGAAGAACGATCTGAGCACGACGAAGCAGCAGAAGCTCCAGGACATCTCGCACCTGAACGCGGACGAGCAGGCGGAGGCGGGTGAGATCGATGCGCTGCAGGCCGCGAGCGCCCAGCTCACCGCGCGCATTCAAGCGGCGCAGGCGCACCGGCAGGCGGGGAGCCCGAACGCGACGCCGTCGTCGTCGGGGCTGATCTGGCCCGTGAACGGGCCGATCACGAGCCCCTTCGGGTGGCGCTGGGGCCGCATGCACCAGGGGATCGACATCGGCGTCGGCTACGGCACGCCAATCCATGCGGCGGCGAGCGGCACGATCATCTACTGCGGCTGGGAGTCCGGCTACGGCAACCTGGTCGTGATCGACCACGGCGGCAACCTCGCGACGGCGTACGGCCACCAGAGCTCGATCGCGGTTGCCTGCGGCCAGCAGGTGAACCAGGGCGATGTGATCGGCTACGTCGGCTGCACGGGCCACTGCTTCGGCCCGCACCTCCACTTCGAGGTGCGCATCAACGGGGAACCCGTGGATCCGCTCGGATACCTCTAACCCGAGAAACGCACGACCCCGCCCGGACCTGCCGAACGGGGCCGGCTGTGTTTCTCACCAACGCTGTTTCTCACCACCGGTACCAGCGCGCGCCCTCGGCGCCGCGGACGAAGAAGCCGATCAGCCAGAGAATCGCAAGGATGATCGCGATCCAGA
>JABFWJ010000088.1 GCA_013362295.1 Thermoleophilia bacterium | reverse complement strand
CGATCTGGCGGCAACGAAGATGCGGTCGCCAAAGCCGGCCGGCCCCGAGCCCGATCAGCCTGCGCGTCCAGGTCGCCCCGCCGTCGAGGCTGACCGCCGCGAACATGCCCGCCGTCAGCCCGGCCTCGCGATGGCCGATGTTCGAGATCACGACGATGTTTTTCGGGTTGGTCGGATTGACGGCAATCGTCTCCTCCGACTCGTTCAAATGGCGCTGGCTGACATCGACGTTGGCAGGCGTCGTCGCAGCGACGACGCCGACAACGGCGGCCAAGGCACTCACGGCGACGAGACCTGCAGCCGCAGCACGAACCAGACCCACGACTCCTCCTCCTCGAGCGGAGAGCCGAGTCTACGCCGTCGACTCTAGTGCGTACGCCCCTGCCGGTAGGTCTTCCAGTCGTCGAGCAGCTCCCGGGCGTGCTGCTCCGAGATGACCGCCAGGTGGCGCATCTCCTCGAGGCGCGCCTGCGCCAGTGGGCCGACCTCGGTTCTCGTCGCGGCTCCGAGCTCGGCGATCCGCGCGAACTGCTGCGCGTCCTCGACACCGTGCGCGAGGCTCACGCCCCAGCTGTCGTCGGCGAGACGGTAGAAATCCTTGCGCACGCCGGGGACGGAGATGCGCTTCACGAAACCCGCCTCGATCAGGAGGCGCAGCATGCCCGAGACGGCGCCCGCGCTCGCCTGGAGCTGGTTGCAGAGATCGGCCTGCGCGAGGTGCGGCTCGTCGGTGATCAGGAGCTGGCCGAGGATCCGCCCGGCCATCCGGGGGATCCGCCCCTTGCGCTCGATGTAGAGACCGTATTCCTCGACGAACGCGACGCGGGCATTGTCGCGCGGGGAGGTCGAAAGAGGAGCAGTGGACACGGTGAAGTTTCAGTGTTGACAGAAAGTTCGGAATGTTTAGACTCGCCTGATCAACCTATCACGGGTTGCGACCGCTTCCTAGAGACGGATTGGAGGGTGGACATGGGCCGTAATGTCCGCGCAGGAGGATTGGGGCTCGTCGTTCTCATTGTCGCCGCTTCGGCGGCCGGCGCGAGCATCGCTTCGCGCGCAGGTGGAGCAGTTCCGGCCGGGGCAGCCGCCCGGACCGCCGCACACGCGGGCGGGACGGTCTCGATCTACGAGCTCGAGCCGGATCACCTCACGCCACAGAGAACGACCGCCGCGTACGACCAGGCGCATGCACTGTTCACGCCGCTGCTCAACCTGAACGCGAAGAACCAGATCGTCAAGGGCATGGCGCAGTCGGTCACGTCGAGCCGCGCCGGGCGTGTGTGGACGATCAAGATCAAGAGCGGCTGGAAGTTCCAGAACGGCGAACCTGTGACGTCGCGCAGCTTCGTCGACGCGTGGAACGCGACCGCGTACGGGCCGAACGCCTGGGCCACGAACGGCGAGTTGGCGAACGTCGCGGGCTACGCCGCGCTCAACCCGAAGAACACGAAGGACAAGCCGACGGCGAAGACGCTGTCCGGGCTCAAGATCATCAACAAGACGACCTGGCGGGTGACGCTGACGAAGCCCGACAGCCAGTTCCCGCTCGAGCTGACCGGCGGCCAGCTCGGCTTCTATCCGTTGCCGAAGGTTGCGTTCAAGAACCCCGACGCCTACGACCTGGCGCCGATCGGCAACGGCCCGTTCCAGATGCTCGGCCAGTGGAAGCACAACCAGCTGATCTCGGTCAAGCGCTGGTCGGGCTACAAGGGACCGCAGCCGCACGTCGACCGGATCGACTTCAAGATCTACTCCGACGCGCACACCGCCTACAACGACGTTCTCGCCGGCAACCTCGACATCGCCTTCCTGTCGAACGACGAGCTCGCAAAGGCGGGCAGTGACTTCCCCGGACGCGTCAGGGCCTACAACGCGCCGGAGATCGACATCATGAGCTACCCGCTCTACGACGACCGCTTCAAGGACAAGCGCCTCCGCGAGGCGATCTCGATGGCGATCGACCGCGGCGCCATCAGCAAGGCGCTCTTCGGCGGGCTGTTGACGCCTGCGGGCAGCTGGGTGCCCGCATCCGTGCAGGGCGGCCGGCCGAAGCTGTGCGGCGAGCTCTGCACCTTCAACCCGACCAAGGCGAAGCAGCTGCTCGCGGCGGCGGGCGGCTGGAAGGGCACGATGAACATCTGGTATCCGACCGGGTTCGGGTTCGAGCCGCTGTTCCAGGCGATCGGCAACCAGCTGCGCCAGAACCTCGGCATCGACGTCGCCTACCCGAGTCCCGGCGGATTCGGGCCGTACTTCCAGGCGCTGTACGACCACAAGGTCGACGGGCCGTTCCGCGCGCACTGGGGCGCGTTCTATCCGAGCATGCAGAACACGCTCCAGGCGTTGTACACGCCGACGGGTGACGGCAACTTCGGAACCTTCTACAGCAACCCGCAGGTGACGAACCTCATCCTCAAGGGGAACGCGTCCGCCACGCTGGCGAAGGCAACGAGCTTCTACCAGCAGGCCGAGAACCTGATCAAGGACGACTTCCCGACCGCACCGCTCTTCTACGCGAAATACGTCTACGTCTACTCCAAGCACATCAAGCACGTCACGATCGACGTCAACCAGGTCGAGCTGACCGACCTGCAGGTGCAGTAACCGATGACGGTCTCGCCCGAGACGACACCGCAGGACGCCGTGAACGTGGGCGAGATCCTGCCGCTGCTCGACCGCGTGCCCGAGTTCGACGTCTTCCCCACGGTGGACGAGATGACGGCCGCGGTCGAACAGCTGGCGCAGGCGCATTCGTCGGTTGCGACGCTGCGGCGAATCGGCACGTCGCGGCTCGGCGAGCCACTCGTTTGCCTGTCCGTCGGATCAGGTGCGCACAGCGCGCTGATCGTCGGGATGCCGCATCCGAATGAGCCGATCGGGGCGCACACCGCGACGTACCTCGCGAAGCTCCTCTGCGAGGACGGTGCGTTGCGCGAGTCGCTCGACGCCACCTGGCACATCGTCCCGTGCATCGATCCCGACGCGACGCGCCTGAACGAAGGATGGTTCAAGGGGCCGTTCACGCGAACGCACTACGCGCGTCACTTTTATCGGCCCGCGAGCGAAGACCAGGTCGAATGGACGTTTCCCTTCGCCTACAAGAGCGCGTACTTCGACCGCGTCCTCCCGGAAACGCTCGCGCTGATGCGGATCATCGACGAGGTCAAGCCGGCGTTCCTCTGCTCGCTCCACAACGCCGAGTCCGGCGGCGTCTACTACTACGTCTCGCGCCCGGCGCCCGAGCTGTATCCGGCGCTGCACGCGATTCCCGCGCATCTCGGCCTGCCGCTCGACAAGGGCGAGCCCGAGGCGCCGTACGCGCCGGTCCATGCGCCGGCGATCTTCGGCCAGCTGACGCGTGCCGAGAGCTACGACTACCTCGAGGAGGCGGGACAGAATCCCGTCCCGTACGAATCGGGCGAGTCGAGCAGCCATTACGCCGCGAAGTACGGCACGTTCACGCTCGTGAGCGAGCTTCCCTACTGGGCGGCCGAGCACGCCGACGACGACACGCCGACGACCGAGTCGTACGCGGAGGTGCTCGACCGGCAGGCCGACGGCATCGACGATGCGGTGGCGGCCATGCGGACGGCCCTGGCCGAGGCCGGCGGCGCTCTCACGATCGAATCGCCGTATCTGCGCGCGTCGCGCTCGTTCGTCGACGGCCTGGCGGAGCACGCCGCCCTCTCGCGCTGGCGCGCCGCCCAGGCCGAGTACCGCCGGCCGGCAACCGTCGCGGAACGATGGTCATGTCAGGGTGTCGTGCACATGTACCGCACACGGTTCCCCGGCATCCTCGTCCGCGCGCTCGCCGCGCAGATCGACGCCGGCCTGGCATCACCGGCGGTGCGCACGGCGCATCGCGACCTGCAACGACGATTCGAGCAGTGGTGCGAGGAGGCCGAGGCCGACACGCCGGCGGTCGCGCTCCCGATCAAGAAGCTCGTGGGTGTTCAACTCGGAGCGATCTTCGCCGCGCTCCGGTACCTGCATTCCGAGGCGTAGAGGCCGGCCGGGTTCGGACGACTGAATCATGAGCCGCTACGTCCTCCGGCGAATCCTCCAGACAATCCCCGTCGTGCTCGGCACGACGTTCGTGATCTTCGCGATGGTCTTCGCGCTGCCGGGCGACCCGATCCGTGCGCTCGCCGGCGACAAGTTCCTCGCACCGTCGGTGATCGCCCAACTGCACAAGGAGTATCACCTCGACGACTCGCTCCCGATCCAGTACGCGAAGTACATGAGCGGTCTCGCGCACGGGGACTTCGGCCGCGACTTCAACGGCGACGCGGTGAGCGCGCTCATCCGCGAGCGCTGGCCCGTGACCGTGAAGCTCGGTCTGACGGCCTGGGTGCTCGAGACGGTGTTCGGCATCCTGCTCGGCCTGCTCGCCGGCCTCCGCCGGGGCGGCGTGGTCGACCGCGGCGTCCTCCTGCTCACGACCGTCGTCATCTCCGTCCCCGCCCTCGTGCTCGCGTTCCTCGCCCAGTTCGTGCTCGGCGTCAAGCTCGGCATCTTCCCGATCGCGGGGGTCGCCGACGGCTGGCCGGTGAGCTACCTGCTGCCCGCCGTGATCCTGGCCGCGCTCGACCTCGCGTTCATCGCACGCCTGACGCGCACGAATCTGATCGAGAACCGCAGGGCCGACTTCGTCCGCACCGCGATCGCGAAGGGCCTCGGACCGTGGCGCGTCGTCGGCAAGCACACGTTGCGCAACTCGCTGATCCCGGTCGTGACGTATCTCGCTCTGAGCTTCGGCTACCTGATGAGCGGGACGGTGATCGTCGAGGGCATCTTCAACCTCCCCGGCCTCGGCAACCTCGTCTTCCAGGCGATCCAGCGCCAGGAGGGCCCGGTGGTCGTGGGCGTCTCGACGCTCCTCGTCCTCGTCTTCATCCTCACGAATCTCGTCGTCGACGTCCTGTACGGCGTTCTCGACCCCCGCATCCGCTATGACTGAGCCGGTTGCCGTCGACCAGGCGATGGCGGCCGGGCAGCCGGCGGTGCTGGCCGAGATCTCCGAGGGAAATCTGCGCCGCGACGCGTGGCTGCTCCTGCGTGGGAAGCCCGAGTTCCTGATCTCGGCGACGCTGATCCTCGTCCTCCTCTTCATCGCCGCCTTCCCGGGCCTGGTCGCGAGCCTCTTCGGCCACGGCGACCCGCGCGTGTGCGACCTTGCGAGCAGCGGCCTGGGGCCGCGGGCCGGGCACCCGTTCGGATTCGACCTGCAGGGCTGTGACCTGTACGCGAATGTGATCTACGGCGCACGGCCGTCGATCTCGATCGGGTTGCTCGCGACCTCCACGAGCTTCGTCGTCTCGGCCGTGCTCGGCATACTCGCCGGCTACCACGGCGGCTTCGTCGACGCCGCGGTGTCGCGGCTGATGGACGTCTTCTTCGGCTTCCCGTTCATTCTCGGCGGCATCATCATCCTGACAGCGTTTCCGCACCGCACCGTGTGGACGATCGCCTTCGTCCTCGCGCTCTTCTCGTGGCCGACAGGAACGCGGCTGATGCGCTCGAGCGCGCTGGCGCTGCGCGACGCGGACTACGTGCTCGCTGCGCGCGCGCTCGGCGCGTCGAGCCCGCGCGTCATGATCCGCCACGTCTTTCCGAACGCGGTTGCCCCGCTGCTCGTCCTCTCGACCCTGGCGGTCGGCGGCATCATCGCCGCCGAGGCGTCGCTGACCTTCCTCGGCGTGGGGCTTCGGCTGCCCGCGATCTCGTGGGGGCTGCAGCTGTCGGTCGCGCAAGGCTACTTGCGGCAGTACCCCCACATGTTGTTCTTCCCGGCGCTGTTTCTCAGCCTGACCGTGCTCGCATTCATCCTTCTGGGCGACGCGCTGCGCGACGCGTTCGACCCCAAGCTGCGGTGAGCCTCCAGCCCGCTCCGCTGCTCGCCCTCGACGATCTGGTCGTCGAGTTCCGTGGCCGGCGCCACAACGTCGCGGCACTCAACGGGGTTTCCTACTCGGTCGCTGCCGGCGAGACGCTGGCCATCGTGGGTGAGTCGGGGTGCGGGAAGAGCGTCAGCGCGCAAGCAGTGATGGGGATCCTTGACATCCCGCCCGCGCGCATCGTCGCAGGCCAGATCCGCTATCGCGGGACCGACATCCTCGCGTGGCCCGAACGGCGGCGGCGGACGCTGCGCGCGACGAAGATCGCGATGATCTTCCAGGACGCCCTCAGCTCGCTGAACCCGGTCTACACCGTCGGCGAGCAGATCGCGGAGATGTTCCGGGTCCATCGCGGCGAGTCGCACTCCGCGGCGCGCCGGAAGGCGATCGAGATGATGGAGCGCGTCCGAATCCCGGAC
Source organism: Thermoleophilia bacterium (assembly GCA_013362295.1). Classification (GTDB taxonomy): domain Bacteria; phylum Actinomycetota; class Thermoleophilia; order Gaiellales; family Gaiellaceae; genus PALSA-600. The sequence continues at coordinate 1,261 of JABFWJ010000088.1, read as the reverse complement.
GCACGCCGGCGCGTCGGCGACTATCCGCACCAGTTCTCGGGCGGAATGCGCCAACGAATCATGATCGCGATCGCGCTGTCGCTCGAGCCGGAGGTGCTGATCGCCGACGAGCCGACCACCGCGCTCGACGTCACCGTCCAGGCGCAGATCATGGCGCTCTTGCACGAGCTCAAGGAGGAATCGCAGCTCGCGCTGATCCTGATCACGCACGACCTCGGCGTCGTCGCGGAGGTCGCGGACCGCGTGGCCGTGATGTACGCGGGCCAGGTCGTCGAGGACGCGCCGGTCCGGACGCTGTTCAGCTCACCCGCCCACCCGTACACGCAGGGGCTGATGGCGTCGATTCCGCGGCTCGGACAACGCGGCTCGCGGTTGCCCGCACTGCGCGGTGCGCCGCCCACGTTGTCCGCTCCGCCCACCGGCTGCCCGTTCCATCCACGCTGCGCGTACGGCCGGCCGGTTTGTCTCGACCGCCTGCCGCCGCTGCGTCCGGTCGAGGAGGACCACAGCAGCGCCTGCCACTTCGCCGAGGAGGTCATGGCTCGTGACTGACCGTCCGCCGATCCTCGAGGCGCGGGCGCTCGTCAAGCACTACCCGCTGACGCGCGGCGTCGTCTTCAGACGCCGGATCGGCACGGTGCACGCGCTCGAGGGCGTCGATCTCGAGCTGCGCGAAGGCGAGACGCTCGGGATCGTGGGCGAGTCCGGCTCCGGCAAGTCGACGCTGGCAAAGCTGCTGATGGCGCTCGAGCGGCCGACGGCGGGATCGGTGCTCTTCCGCGGGCAGGACGTGTTTGCGCTCCGCGGCCGCCGGCTGCGCGAGCTGCGGCGGCGGATCCAGATCGTCCTGCAGGATCCCTACACGTCGCTCGACCCGCGGATGACGGTCGGAGAGATCGTCGGAGAGCCGTTCCAGATCCACGCCGACGTGGCGCCGAAGCGCGAGCGCCGCGATCGCGTCGCGGAGCTCCTGGACCGGGTCGGGCTCAGCCCGCGCGTCATGGGCCGCTATCCCCACGAGTTCTCGGGCGGCCAGCGCCAGCGAATCGGCGTCGCGCGTGCGCTCGCGCTTCGGCCGGAGGTCGTCATCTGCGACGAACCGGTCTCGGCGCTCGACGTGTCGGTCCAGGCGCAGGTGATCAACCTCCTGCAGGACCTGCAGGACGAGTTCAAGCTCTCCTACATCTTCATCGCCCACGACCTCTCCGTCGTGCAGCACATCTCCGACCGCGTCGGTGTGATGTATCTCGGAAAGGTGGTC
>JABFWJ010000301.1 GCA_013362295.1 Thermoleophilia bacterium | reverse complement strand
TTGGAGACGAGGCCGCCGGAGGGCCGACGGGCGCGCGGAGACGGGCCGTCGACCGCGTCGGGCCCGGTGCCGGGGAGGTCCGGGCCCTCGAACGACGTCGCCTCCAGCCCGCCCGGTCGGACGATGCGCGCCGCGAGAGCCTCTTCGAAGCTCGATTCCGCCGCCCGGGCCGCCAGCAGGCCCGTGAGCCAGTAGCCGCTGTTCGCGTACGACCAGCACTGCTCGACTCCGACCCAGCGCCGGACGGCCGCGAGCGCCGTCAGTTGCGCCTCCAGCGGGTCGTCCGCGGTCTCGTACGCCGCCTGGTCGCCCTCCGCGAGCTCGCTGTCGTAGCCGCTCGTGTGCGAGAGCAGGTGCCGGACGCGCACGTCAGACGCCCAGACACCGGTCGGCTCCTCCGGGTGGAGGAGCTCCAGGACGAGCGCCGCCGTGAACGGCTTCGTGATCGAGGCGACGCGGAAGCGCGTCCCTGGATCGCAGCCGAGGCCGGCAGTCTCGACCGCGTCGCCGACCGAGACGCCGAGGGCCAGTGCGGGTACGTCCCAGGCGAGCGCGGCGGCCTCGGATGCCTGCAAAAACAACGAATCCAGCACGAATCCGCTACCCTACTGGCCGACCCGGTCTCGGCCGTGCGCGTCTTCCTTCGCGGCGAACCAGGACGGGGTGACACATCTACAGAGGAGAAGGATGCCCCTCACCAAGGAAGAGAAGCTGGAGCACGTTCAGAAGTTCGGTAAGCACGAGACGGACACCGGCTCACCGGAGGTCCAGATCGCGATGTTGACGCAGCGGATCAACGAGCTGACCCAGCACCTGCGTTCGCACAAGCACGATCACTACTCGCGTCGCGGCCTGCTCAAGCTCGTCGGGCGCCGCCGCCGGTTCCTGAACTACCTGCAGCGAAACGACCTCGAGGGCTACCGGGCCCTCATCAAGGAGCTCGGCCTGCGCCGGTAACAGCTCCAGTCCAGAAGGGTGGAGTTTGGGCGAGCGCCCTCCGAGAGGCGTTGACCCAAACTTCCACCCTTCACTCATAAGCACAGTGGAGGAACAGGAGAAAAAATGAGCATCGTCGAAGCTGAGCATCCCGCCGGGGTGCCGGTTTCCGTGTCCGTCGAGATCGGCGGCAAGGAGATTTCGTTCGAGACGGGGAAGCTCGCCAAGCAGGCGGACGGGGCAGTACTCGTCCGCAGCGGCGACACCGTCGTCCTCGGCACGGCGCAGGGCCGGACGGAGGCGCGCGAAGGCGCGGACTTCTTCCCCCTGACGGTCGACGTCGAGGAGCGCATGTACGCCGCCGGGAAGATTCCGGGCGGCTTTTTCAAGCGCGAGGGGCGCCCGACCGAGCGCGCGATCCTCACCGCTCGCATGACCGACCGCCCGGTCCGGCCGCTCTGGCCGAAGGGCTACCGCAACGAGGTGCAGTGCGTCGCCACGGTCTTCTCGGCCGACCTGGTGAACGCGCACGACATCCTCGCGATCAACGCCGTCTCGGCGGCGCTGACCGTCTCGCCGCTGCCCTTCCTCGGCCCGATCGGGGCCGTCCGGATGGGCCTCGTCGAGGGCAACCTGGTCGTCAACCCGACGCTCGCCGAGGTCGAGGACTCCGACCTCGACCTGATCGTCGTCGGCACGAAGGAAGGCCTGACGATGGTCGAGGCGGGCGCGAACCAGGTGCCGGAGGAGCGGCTCCTCGAGGCGCTCGAGATCGCACAGCGCGAGATCGTCAAGCTCTGCGACGCGCAGCTCGAGCTGCGCGCGAGCCGCGGTAAGGCGAAGTGGCTCGACCCGTCGGTCACCGAGGAGCTCGAGTCGAAGTACGGGCACGAGATCTGGACCCGGATCCAGGAGCAGGGCCTGCGCGAAGCCGGCGCGATCGTCGAGGAGATCGTCGAGCGTGAGGTCGGCGCACCCTCGATGGACGCCGACGAGGGCAAGGTGCTGCGCGAGCTGCAGGTGCGCATGTCGCTCAGCCAGATCATCGAGAAGCAGCGCTCCGTCGCGGTCGAGAACGTCGTCCTCGAGAAGTTCGAGAGCGAGCTGCGCGGACTGACCGACGCCGAGCAGGACTCGAAGGAGCTGAAGTCGGCGAAGCGCAACCTGCTCTTCGAGCACATCCTCGAGAGCATCGAGCTGCCGTTCCCGGTCGGGCCTGCCACCGTCGACGGCGAGCCCGTCGTCAAGGACGCGCTCACGAAGAGCTACGTGAAGAAGGCCAGCGAAGCGATCTACAAGAGCCTCGTGCGGCAGAAGATCGCCATCGAGAAGCGGCGCCCCGACGGCCGGTCTGCGACGCAGATCCGCCCGATCGAGGTCGAGGTCAGCGTCATGCCCCGCACGCACGGCTCGGCGCTCTTCACGCGCGGGCAGACGCAGATCATGTCGCTGCTGACTCTCGGAACCGCGAAGGAGGGGCAGCGCATCGACGACCTCTCCCTCGAGACCGACCGCCGCTACATGCACCACTACAACTTCCCGCCCTACTCGGTGGGCGAGACGGGTCGTATGGGCTCGCCGAAGCGGCGCGACATCGGCCACGGCGCGCTTGCGCAACGTGCGCTCGAGGCCGTCCTGCCGCCCGCGGAGGAGTTCCCCTACACGATCCGCATCGTCTCCGAGACGCTCGAGTCGAACGGCTCGTCGTCGATGGGCTCGGTGTGCGGCTCGACGCTCTCGCTGATGGACGCAGGCGTCCCGATCACGGCTCCCGTCTCGGGCATCGCGATGGGCCTCGTCAAGGAAGGCGACGAGTACGAGGTCCTCACCGACATCCAGGGTGCGGAGGACCACCTCGGTGACATGGACTTCAAGGTCGCCGGTACGCGCGACGGAATCACCGCGCTGCAGATGGACATCAAGATCACGGGCGTCAGCCGCGAGATCATGGAGCGGGCGCTCGCGCAGGCCAAGGACGCGCGCATCGCGATCCTCGGGAAGATGTCCGAGGCGATCTCCGAGCCGCGCTCGGCACTCGCCGAGCACGCGCCTCGCATCTCGACGATCCAGATCAACCCGGACTTCATCGGGATGGTCATCGGGAAGGGCGGCGAGACGATCCGCTCGCTCGAGGCCGAATACGAGGTGCAGATCGACATCGAGGAGGACGGCACGATCCTCGTCTACGCGACCGAGGGCACCAAGGGTGACGCCGCGATCGAGGCGATCCGGAACCTGACCAAGGAGCCGGAGGTCGGCGACACGTACACCGGCCGCGTCGTCAAGACGACCGACTTCGGTGCGTTCGTCGAGCTGAAGAAGGGCACCGACGGCCTGCTGCACGTGTCGAACGTGGGCCCGGGCCGCGTCAACCACATCGAGGACGTGATCGCCCGCGGCGACACCCTCGACGTGATCGTGCAGGAGGTGGACAAGGCGCGCGGCCGCATCGGCCTCAAGCTCGTCCAGAAGCACGAAGGCGAGCGGATGGTGTCCCCGGAGGAGCTCGTCGAGCGTGCGAAGTCCGCACCGCCGCGTGAGCCCCGCGAGGAGCGCCCGCGCCGGGACGGCGACCGCCGCGGCGGTCGCGGCCCGCGCCGTGAGCGCGAGGGGTCGCGCGCGGAGTAGCGTCCTCGGCGGTGAAGCCGCCGGATTCGATGACCGACGGCGTGGTCACTCTCCGCAGGATGCGTGAGAGCGACCGCGCCGTTGTTCTTTCCACGTTCGCCGACCCCGTTGTCCGGCGCTGGTTGAACATGCCGGCGGAGCCGGAGGACTCCGACTTCGACTCGGTGCTCCGCGTGATCGACCGCGGCTTCGCCTCCGGCGACCGCTACGACTACTGCGTCACGGCGCCCCCCGACGACGTGTCACTCGGCGCGGTGATCGCGTCGCGCCGCCACCGCGACAACTACGAGCTCGCCTACCTCGCGGGTGCCGCAGGGAGAGGCCGTGGGCTGATGACGCGCGCCGTGCGTCTCCTGTGCGACTGGCTCTTCGAGGAAGGAGTCGGGCGGATCGAGATCCGCACGCACCCCGACAACGACGCCTCGCAGCGGCTCGCGGCGCGCGCAGGCTTCCAGCGGGAAGGGCTCGAGCGCCGCTCGATCTGGCTGCACAACGAGCGCCAGGACGCGGTGCTGTGGTCGCTGCTCCCCGACGACCCGCGGTGACAGGCTCGATCTAGCTCGCGGCGACCAGGGCGCAGCCGAGCTCGCGCGCCAGGCCTTCCGCGCCGCGGCGCATCACCCAGCCGTGATTCCACGCGAACGCGCGCCTCGAAGAGCCGCCACACGCCGGTGCCGGCCAGCTCGCCGGAGGCGCGGCCGCCAAGGAGATAGGGACGCTCGCGCCGGTCGATCTCGAAGTCGAAGGTGAGCGTGTAGGGCAGGAAGGACTTCCACGTCGAGCGCCAGTGGTCGTCGCCGAGGATCTCGGTCTTCTCGACACCACGCCACCAGTGCGGCCGGTGCACGGGATCGTCGAGCAGCTCCCAGACGCGTTCGATCGGCGCCTCGAAGATCCACGTCGTGAGGAAGCGGTACTGCGTCAAGGCGCACTACGCTACGCCGATGCAGAACTGGGTTCTGACCGAGCTCGACTCGGGCGAGCGGGTGATCTCGGAGCGCCTCGACCACGTACGCTCCGCCGCCGTCGGGTTCTGGATCGGGGCGGGCTCGCGGGACGAAGCGGCGGACGAGGCGGGCGTGACGCACTTCATCGAGCACTTGCTCTTCAAGGGCAGCGACCGCTACAGCGCGGTCGAGATCGCCGAGATCTTCGACGGATTGGGTGGGGAGCTGAACGCCGCCACGTCGCGCGAGCACACGCTGGTCTACGCCCGCATCCCCGACCACCACCTCGAGACCGCGGTCGACGTGATGAGCGACATGGTCTTCGCGCCGGCGTTCGCCGAGCTGGACTCGGAGCGCGAGGTCGTGCTCGAGGAGATCGCGATGTACGAGGACGCGCCGCAGGAGCTCGTGCACGACTTGATCGCCGAGGCCGTCTTCGGGGACCACCCGCTCGGACGGCCCGTGATCGGCACGGTCGACGTGATCTCGTCCATCCCGCGCGATTCGATCGCGCGCTACCACGACACGATGTACGTCCCGGGCAACATCGTCGTCGCCGCGGCCGGAAACGTCGAGCACGACCAGGTCGTGGAGCTCGTCACGCGTGGGCTCGAGCGGCGCGCCGCCGCCGGCGCCGGCGCCTCCCGTCCGAACGTCCGTCCTCCGCTCGTCTCCCCGCCCGCGCCGCGGCTGCAGTTCCAGCAGAAGGACACCGAGCAGTACCACGTCTGCCTCGCCGCGCCCGGCATCTCGCGTTCCGACCGCCGCCGCTTCGCCGCGTCGCTCCTCGACGCGATTCTCGGCGGCTCCGCGTCGTCGCGCCTCTTTCAGGAGATTCGCGAGAAGCGGGGCATGGCTTACGCGGTGTACTCGTTCGTCTCGCAGTACACGGACACCGGTCAGATCGGCGTGTATCTCGGTACGCGCGAGGACAACCTCGGCGAAGCGCTGCGGATCACGGCCGAGCAGATCGCCGACATCGCGGGCGGCAACCTGCCCGAGCGCGAGCTCAATCGTGCGAAGGAGAATCTGAAGGGGCGCATCCTGCTCTCGATGGAGTCGACGTCGGCGCGCATGAACCGACTCGGGAAGTCGCTGATCACCGACTCCGAGCTGCTCTCGCTCGACCGCATCGTCGCCGAGATCGACGCGGTCGAGGCGTCGTCCGTCTCCGAGCTCGCCGCCGCGCTGCTCGCGCCCGACCGGCTCTCCGCCGCCTGCATCGGCCCGAGCGACGAGCGGTTCGTTGCGGCGCTCGAGCACGTGACGCCCGGCCTGGCACGCGCGGCGTGAGGTTCCTCGGGCTTTCGAGTCGTCGCGGGCGGTGCGCAGCCGGAGGGGACAGTGCTTTGCACGGAGCCGGAAGGCTGCGTGCTGCCCGCGGCGGCAGCCTTCGGCGGAGCCCGGCTCCGCCGGGCGGGAGCCGAAGGCGGTCGAGAGCGTGAGGGTTCTGCTGAACGGCGGGCGCGGGAAGGTCGGCTCGGTGCTCGGGCCGGGGCTCGAGGCGGCCGGTCATCAGCTCGTCGACTCGCTCGCCGACGCCGACGCGATGGTCGACTTCACGCGGCCGGAGGCCGTCGTGGCAAACGTGCGTGCGGCCGAGGCCGCCGGCGTCCCATGCGTCGTCGGCACGACCGGTTGGGATCCGTCGCAGGTCGCCGACAGCAAGGTCGCCGTCTTCTACGCACCGAACTTCGCGATCGGCGCCGTGTTGATGATGCGGTTCGCGGTGGAAGCAGCGCGCCATCTCGAGCGCGCGGAGATCGTCGAGCTGCACCACTCCGGGAAGCTCGACGCTCCATCCGGCACCGCGAAACTGACCGCTGAGCGGATGGGCGGCGACGTGCCGATCCACTCGGTTCGGCTCCCGGGCCTGAACGCGCATCAGGAGGTGCTGCTCGGCGGCACAGGCCAGACGTTGACGATCCGGCACGACGCGCTGACGCGCGAGGCGTACACCCCGGGCGTGCTGCTGGCGCTGCAGAAGCTGCCTTCGCTTCCCCCGGGCATCACGATCGGGCTTGACACTCTGCTCTGACGAGCTAAGCGAAGAGGCCGCTCGCGCGGCCTCTTCGCTCTTGCGATAGGTCGAGACGGCCGGGCGCTTACTCGATCGGGATCTCGAAGCGAGCGATGATGCCGGGGTCGCCGCCTCTCGCGAGTAGCTCGGGATCGGGATCGCGAGTCGCCACCCATGCATATCCGTGTTCGGGGTAGGCGACGACGTCCGGGAAGCTCCCCGCACTGATCGCAAGGATCTGAGCTGGTTCTTCGGTGGGGTTGCTGAACGTGTGTAGTCCGGCACGTCCCTCGGGGCAGAAGACGAAGTCGCCCGGAGCCAACTCCTCGTTGCCCTGTTGGTTCCGGAAGAGGGGACGACCGCTCAGGACGAAGAACATCTCTTCGGCTCCGAAGTGCATATGCATCCGCGTCTCGGGCGCGTCGGGGGCCAGTTCGTAGAGCGTTGCACCCATCCTGGCGTCGTCCGGACGCCAGAAGGTTCGACGCCGCCTCCCGACTTCTTCGTTCTCTCCGTCCCATGCGTCGGAGAAGAGGTTCTGTCGATTCATGCCTGGTACCTCCGAGTGGTAGCGGTGGGCGCGCAGTGCTCGAGCACGCGGAGTACAGGCCTCGGCAACACTGCGCCGGAACGCGCGGCTGCTCGCCGCGCCAAACCGCTACTTCGCCGCCGGATCCACGGCAGGATCATGCCTGCTAGAGGGGGAAGGTGCGTCGATGGTGTCGGCCGTTCCCTCTCGGGAGCGGGTCTGATGGCGCTCACGTGTGCCATTGTCGTCACGTTGGTCTCGGTGGAGGCGCATTGCGAGCGTGCGTGGAAGTCGGTCACGCCACGCTCCTCCTGCCGGATCGTCGAGCGTGGCCTGAGCCAGCGTTCCGCCCTGGCGCCTGGAGCCCTTGGAGTAAGTGTTGACTCAACACAAACTGCACTTCGGAGCGTCGGTAGCACGCTTGTGTTGAGTCAACACTAACTACGATGGCCCTGGCCTGGGCCAGTGTTCGCGAGTACACCCTGAAACGGCTACGGTTCGACGCGGACAGGCGGTCACCAGTTG
>JABFWJ010000337.1 GCA_013362295.1 Thermoleophilia bacterium | reverse complement strand
TGAGTAAGCGCAAGTAAACTCTCTGAAGAGATGAATCATGGGAGCTAATCTCCTACTCGGGGCCGACCTCCGTCATCTCGTCGCGCTCGAGATCGTCGCCCGCGAGCGATCGTTCGCGCGCGCGGCGTCGCAACTCGGCTACACGCAGTCCGCAGTCAGCCAGCAGATCGCCGCGCTCGAGCGAGCGGCCGGTGCGCGCCTGCTCGAGCGCCCGCGCGGCCGCGGCATCGTCGAGCCGACCGAGGCCGGGACGCTGCTCCTACGCCACGCCGCACGAATCGTCGCCTCGCTGCGGGCCGCCGAGGCGGACCTCCGCGCGCTGGCGGACGGCACGGTCGGCTCGCTCCGGGTCGGGACGTTCCAGAGCGTCGGGATGACCATCCTCCCGCCGCTCTTGAGCCGTTATCGCGCCGCGTGGCCGGAGGTCGAGGTGACGCTGCTCGAAGCCAGCTCGCCATCAGAGCTGCTCGGAGGAGTCGAGCGCGGCGAGCTCGACCTCACCTTCTGGGCGCTCCCGCTCCCCGACGGCCCGTTCGAGGTCCTGGAGCTGATGCTCGATCCTCAAGTGCTGCTCGTCCCCCGCGCGTCTCCACTCGCGTCGAGGGACGGGCGGCTCACAGTCCGCCAGCTGGCCGAGCTTCCGCTGATCGGCTTTCGCCACCCGCTGGCGTACAGCGCCGAGGCACACCTGCACGCGCGCGGGATCAGGCCCCGGTTCGTCTTCCGCTCCGACGAGAGCGCGACCGTCCAGGGCCTCGTCGCCTCGGGATTCGCCTCGGCGATCGTCCCGCGCCTGACGGTGAACCTTGACGACCCGCGCGTGGTCGCCCTCGACGTGGGCAGCCTCGTCCCCCCGCGCACGATCGTGCTCGTCCGCCACCGCGACCGGTACAGCTCTCCGGCGACGCGGGCCTTTCAGGACGTCGCGCGTGAGGTCTGCGCCGAGCTTGCGGAACGCGCAGGACGGTCGCGGCCCCGGCGTCCGCGACCTCTCGGTGCGTGACGCGCACGAGCTCGAGCTCCTCGTGGCGCCCTTGACCCGGCGCTCCAGCATCTCGCCAACCCCGGCGGCGTAGTACTTCTCCTCCGTCTGTAGCTCCAGGGGCTGAACTCGCTCACCCGGACCGGGCGCACCTCGAGCACGGCGGCGTTGACCCTCAGATCGACACCTGGTCGGGCGCGGGATCGACTGTGCTGTTGTGGCGCCTGGGCTGATGCTGCAGCGGCCGGGCGGATCGGTCTTGACCCGATCGCCCGGCCGTTCGCCGTCGTCGGCGTCACTCTCACGCGCGGCCGTATCGGCGCGTTCGACTTCGTCGTCGATCCGGCGAAGCTCGCGCGCGTCACGATCTCGTAGAGGTCGCCTGCAGCTCCGCGTCGGCACGGGGCTCGACGCGGCGGCCGACCAGGTACCAGGCCTCCATCTCCCCCTTGCCCTTGAGCGCGATCGTTCCGCGCGGCTCGCAGATGAAGTCGTCCTCGAGCAGCTCCTTCGTCGCCCGGGTGATCTGGATCCGCCCCGAGGTGCCGTGGGACTCCATCCTGCTCGCGGTGTTCACGGCGTCGCCCCACAGGTCGTACAGGAACCGCTTCCTTCCGATCACGCCGGCCACGACCGGCCCCGAGTTGATCCCGATGCGCAGCTCGAGGCCGAGGTGCCCCACCTCGTCGACCGAGCGCACGGCCGCCTGCATGTCGAGCGCCATCGACGCGAGCGCCTGCGCGTGATCCGGCCGGGGGGAGGGGACGCCCGCCGCGACCATGTAGCAGTCGCCGATCGTCTTGATCTTCTCGAGCCCGTGGCGCTCGGCGAGCTCGTCGAAGTGGCTGAACAGGTGGTCGAGCACCTCGACCACCTCGGCCGCCGGGAGGCGCTCCGCGAGCGGCGTGAAGTCGACGACGTCGGCGAACAGGATCGACGCGGAGCTGAACTGATCCGCGATCGTCCGCGTTTCGGCCTTGAGCCTGTCGGCGATCGAGCGAGGCAGGATGTTGAGCAGCAGGCTCTCCGCCCGCGCCTGCTCCTCCCTCAGCGCCGCGAGCGCGTCCCGGCGCTGGCGGGCGAACACGGCCAGCAGCGTGAAGACGATCGTGCCGCCGACCGCCACATTGAGCCCGAGCATCGTGGTCGTGAACCACTCGGGGACGGCCGGCGACACGCCGCCGACGATCTCCCCGGCGAGACCCGAGCCGAGGAACACGACGAGGTAGGCGGCGTACCAGCGGGCCGCATTGCGGACGTCGCTGAACACCAGCGCGCCAAGCGGCGCGAGGATACCCCACAGGCCGACCCCGCCGGAGTCGACGAAGCCGCCCAGCGGGATCATCGAGAGCGTCGGGGCGAACAGGATCGCCACCTGGCCGACGCGCAGGAACGTGCCGAAGTCACCCGTGCGCGAGAAGACGACGATCGACGCGAGCAGGATCGCGAAGTACACGAGCGGCACCCAGCCGACCGGCGAGCCGAAGGCCAGATAGAGGGCCGACCAGAGCAGCGACACCGGCAGGATCAGCACCGAGATCAGGACGAGCAGCGCCTTGTCGGCGCGTGTGTCGTCGTCGTCCTGCGGATCCGCGCCGATGCGCGCCAGGCGCGCCTGCACCCGATTGCCCCAGATGCTCATCGCGGGCAGCGTAGTGGGTGAGCGCCGCTAGGCTGCCCGGCATGGACGCATCGGCGGCAACCTACGTCGACGCGCTCGCCCGGCTGAGCCTCTTCGCCGACCTGACGCACCCGCAGCTCGAGGCGCTCGCGCACTCGTTCGGCGAGGAAGTCTTCGCCGAGGGGCAGCGCGTGATCCGCCAGGATGTGACGGGCGGCGGGTTCTACGTGATCCTCGACGGCGAGGCGAAGATCGTGATCGACGGCCAGGAGCGGGCGCGCCTCAGGCGGGGCGACTTCTTCGGCGAGATCTCGATCCTGACCGACGAGGCGCCGACCGCCGACGTCATCGCGACGTCGCTGCTCCGCTGCCTGATCATCGCCGACAACGAGCTGAAGGCGTTTCTGCTCAGGCAGCCGAGCGTGATGTGGCGAATGCTCCAGATCGAAGCGCGGCGGTTGCGAGCCGCGAACGTTTGGAACGGGTAGAGCCGCGCCCGTTCCCGCCTGGCGACTACGACGTCGTCGTGGTGGGGAGCGGGCCCGGCGGACTGCAGGCTGCGTACAGCCTCGCCCGCACGGGGATTCCCCGGGTGGCGGTGATCTCGCGCGACCCCGCACCGGGCGGGATGTTCCGGCGCTTCCCCGTCTTCCAGCGCCTGATCAGCTGGACGAAGCCGGACGCGCCGTTCGAGCGCGGCACGCGCGAGTACGAGTGGTACGACCACAACAGCCTCGTCGGCGACGAGCGCGAGCACCAGGCGCTCACTCCGGAGTTCATGGACCGCACGTTCGACGTTCCGGCCCGCTCCGAGATGGAGGCGGCGCTCGTCGAATTCGCCGCGCGCGGAGGCGTTCGCGTTCGCTACGGCTGCGAGTGGCTGTCGACGCGCCGCGACGAGGCGGGCTTCGTGCTCGGCACCTCGGACGGCGAGTACCGCTGCCGGATCGGCGTGTTCGCGATCGGCGTGACCGAGCCGTGGTTCGCGCCGATTCCCGGGCTCGAAGCAGCGCCGCATTACGTTGCGACGAACGCACCCGATCGGTATCAGGGCAAGAGCGTCTTCATCGTCGGCAAGCGGAACTCGGGGTTCGAGCTCGCGCAGGGCCTCCTACCGTGGGCGCGACGCATCGTGCTCGGCTCGCCGCGCCCGGTCGACACGGCCACGCTCGCCTTCTCGCCGCTCAGCATCCGGTACCTCTCGCCATACACCGAGCACGTCCGCGGCGGCACCGGGAGCCATGTCGTCGACGCGGCGATCGAGCGCGTCGAACGCCACGCGGACGGGTATCGCATCCACGCGCGCGGCACGACGTGGGAGGGGGAGCTCGCGCTCGACGCCGACGAGGTGATCGCCGCCACCGGGTTCCGCGCGCCCGTGCGCGACCTGCCGAACCTGGGCGTCGCGCTGGTCAACGACAACCGGATGCCGGCGCTGTCCCCGTACTGGGAGAGCGTCTCGGTCCCCGGGATCTACTTCGCGGGCAACCTGATGCAGGCCTCGCCCGGCCTACGCAAGCACGGTGCGACAAGCAGTTCGAGCTCCGTCGTCGGGTTCCGCTACAACACCCGCCTCCTCGCGCAGCACATCGCGGAGAAGCATTTCGGGCTCGAGCGCGAGCGGCCGTCGCTCGACGGCGACGAGGTCATCCCGCATCTGCTCGCGGAGCTCGCGCACGCGCCGGAGCTCTGGACGCAGAAGGGATACCTGGCGCGGGTGGTCGGCGTCGACGGGACCGATGGGATTCGCGACCAGGGCATCGTGCCGCTCGCGGACTTCGTCGATCGCGACGGCGTCGATGCGTGTGCGGTCGCCGTCGAGTACGACGTCGACGGAACGGTCGTCCCGGTGGTGTACGTCCGGCGGGGCGGACGTCTCGTGGAGACATCGCTGCCACCGCATCCCATGCACTCGTTCGGGACCGACGAGCACCGCCGGCAGCTCGCGGCGTGCGTGGCGCCGCTCCTGTCCCGCAGAGCGTCGCGCGTTTAGGCGCGTCTCGCCGCGGCGAGCTCGCGCTCGACGTCGTCGACGAGCTCGGCATGCAGGTCGAGGTACCGGCGTAGGAACCCGGTCACGAGCAGCAGGTACTTCTCGCGGTGCGGCAAGGCGCTCGCCGCCGAAGCCGGCCTGACCCCGGAGAGCGAGTTCGACAGCACGTGGGTGATCGAGTACCCCGACGAGCGGACACTCGTCCGCGCGATGCTGGCCGTCGCAGGCCTCGCCGTGCTCGCCGGGCCGGAGCGCGAGCACGAGCTTGAGACGGCGATCGTCGACGGTCTCGCGCCGTTCCGGGCCGCAGACGGCTCCTACCGGCTGGCGAACGAGTACCACTTCCTGATCGCGCGACCGCAGAAGCGCATCACTAGTCCTCCTCGGCGGCGTTCCAGAGCGGCTGCGGCGGCGCCCCCGCGAACGCTTTCCGCAGCAGCGTCACCAGCTGTCGGCGCTCGGCGAACGACAGGCCCCGCAGGACGTCGCCTTCGACCTTCGCCGCCAGCTCCCGAGCCCGCTCCAGGGTCCGACGCCCCTTCGGCGTGAGCAGGACCTCGCGGGCACGGCGATCCTGCGGGTGCGGTCGCCGCGTGGCGAGCCCGGCGCGCTCGAGCTGGTCGACCAGCGCGACCATCGTGCTCGGGTCGATCCCCATCGCCGAGCCGACCTGCTGCTGGATCGCGCCCTCGTTCGCCTGCAGGTAGTTGAGCACCGCGAAGAGCGGCGGCGTCAGGCCGATCGTTTGCAGCGCCGCGGCGGTCTGGCTGTGTGAGGCTCGCCAGAGCCGGAAGAACAGCTGGCCGGCGAACTCGGCCACCTCAGGGGAGGGATCCTCGGGCATCGGCTACATGATCTTTGCACATATACTTCGCCCTGCAAACCATTTGTAATACAAATCATACCTCGAGAAGCGGCAGAGGAGGAAGACCATGAGCCCGGCGAAGGCCACGCAGAAGTCACAGGGATTCACGGCCGAGGAGAAGGCCGCGATGAAGGAGCGCGCCAGGGAGCTGAAGGCGGAGGCGCGCGCGAAGAAGAGCAAGGCGGGTGGCGAGGCCGACGTGCTTGCGGCGATCGCTGCCATGAAGGAACCGGACCGCGCCCTGGCCAAGCGGATCCACGCGCTCGTCACGGCCAACGCGCCCGACCTCGTCCCGAAGACCTGGTACGGGATGCCCGCGTACGCCCGGGAGGACGGCAAGGTCGTCTGCTTCTTCCGCGACGCGGCGAAATTCAAGGATCGGTACGCGACGTTCGGCTTCAACGACGCGGCGAACCTCGACGACGGCGCCGTGTGGCCGGTCGCGTTCGCGCTGAAGGAGCTGACCGCGAAGGAAGAGGCGAAGATCGGCACGCTCGTGAAGAAGGCGGTGCGTTGATCCCGCGCGCCTATCGCGTGCTGCTCCGAGACCGCGGCGCCCGGCGGCTGCTCTCGGGACTCGGCGTCTCCGCGCTCGGCGACGGGATGAGCATCGTCACGATCGCGTGGCTCGCCGTCCGAACCGCGCCTGCGGGCAGGCTCGGCCTCTTCGTCGGCCTTGCAGTCGCCGCCTACACGCTGCCGGGGGCGGTGGGAGCACTCGCCCTCGGCAGGTACCTCCGCCATCGTCCCGCGCGCACGCTCGTGCTCGCCGATTCCCTGCTTCGCGCGGGCTTCCTCGGCGCCGTCGTCGTGCTCTCGGCGCGCAGTGCGCTGTCGCCCGCCGCCTACGTCGCCCTCCTCGCCGGTTCGTCGCTGCTGACGAGCTGGGGGAGGGCGGGTCAGTACACGCTGCTCGCTGAGCTCGGCGGGGAGGACGGGCGTCTCGCGGCCAACTCGCTCGCGAGCGCGCAGGTCTGGCTCGCGACGATCCTCGGGCCGGCAATGGCCGGCCTGCTCCTGGCCAGGATCGCGCCCGGCTGGCTGCTCGCGTTCGACGCCGCCTCCTTCGCCTTCCTCGGCGGGCAGGCGTGGCGCACGCACACGGCCTCGCGGTCGACCGACGAGCCGGTCGATGCCCAGGCCGCCGAGTCGGGCTTCCGGCTCCTCCGCCGGAACGACCTGCTCGGCCTGATCGTCCTCACGTGGTTCTTCTTCTTTCTCTACGGCCCCGTCGAGGACGCGCCCTGCCGGTCTACGTTGCCCACGACCTGGACGCGCACGCGCGAATCCTCGGCGCCTACTGGACGAGCTTCGGCGTCGGCGCCCTCGTCTCGACCCTCCTTGTGGGTGCGCTTCGCAGCCGCGCGACCCGTCGGATCGTGCTCCTGATCGTCGCGGGCTGGGGTGCCTGCCTGGTGCCGTTCGCGTTCGCGCCGCTCGGCGTCACGCTCATCTGCTTCGCCGTTGGCGGCCTCGTCTACGGCCCGTTCGTGCCGCTCACGTACGCGCTCTTCCAGTCGATCACGACGACCGCGAACCTGCCGAGTGTGCTGGCCGCGCGCAGCGCGGCGCTGATCGTCGCCACGCCGCTCGGCACCGCGATCGGCGGCCCGATCGTCGCCGGCATCGGCGCCGGCTGGACGCTCACCGCTTCGGGTGCCGCAACCGTCGGCCTCACGGCGCTCGCGACGCTCGTCTGGCGACCACGCCCCAGCCGCGCTCTCGCTCCGTCGCCGGTGTGACGTACAGCACCGCCTTGCCGGAGATCTCCCGGCCCCGCAAGGCAGCGGCGGTCGAAGCGCGCTGCGCGGAAGGCGACGAGCGCCTCGGCGCTGTCGGTTGCGAGGTTGACGACGAGCCCGCGCGCCGCGAGATGCTCAATCGCTGTGGCGAAGGTCGTGCCGCCGACTGCATCGACGACCAGGTCGAACGAGCGCGGTGACGACGGCTCGCGCCAGCGCGGCGAGCTGCACCGCGTATCGGCCCACGCCGCCCGTCGCGGCGCCTGCATCCGACACCGACGCGGGGATCACTGCCAGCTGCGCGGTCGGGACGGCGACCAGCTCGGCCCAGGCGCCGCGCCTGACGAGCCCGACCACGCGCGTGCCGGCAGTGGGGCCGCTTCCGTC
>JABFWJ010000260.1 GCA_013362295.1 Thermoleophilia bacterium | reverse complement strand
CGTCGAGTGAGGGGCGGGACAATGAGACGGACGCGACCGCGATGCCGGCCCCTTCGAGCGCGGAGATGATTCCCGGCAGCGCGCGCCCACCGTTCTCGACCCGCGAGACGATCGTCCGCCCGTCGAGCACCTGCTCGGGCGCGGCGCCCACGCCGGACAGGATGCGCTGCGCCTCGTCGACCGCGCCGTTCTCGAGCTCGACGTGGACCGCATCGCCACGCAGGCCGGCCTTCAGCGCGGTCGGCGTTCCCTCGACGACAACCTTGCCCTGCGAGACGATGGCGAGGCGGTCGGCGAGCTGGTCGGCCTCCGCGAGGTAGTGCGTCGTGAGCAGGATCGTCAGCGACTCAGCCCGCGCAAGTCGCGATACCTCCTCCCACATCACCACACGTGCCTCCGGGTCGAGGCCCGTCGTCGGCTCGTCGAGGAACAGGACGCGCGGTCGGTGCACGAGCCCGAGCGCGATGTCGAGGCGCCGCCGCATGCCGCCGGAGTAGGTCTTGACGATGCGATCGGCCGCGTCGGTGATGCCGACGAGCTCGAGCAGCTCGTTCGTGCGCGTCCGCAGATCGCGGCCGCCCATGCCCTGTACGCGGCCCTGGAGCATCAGGTTCTCACGGCCGGTCCCCAGCTCGTCGACGCCCGAGTCCTGCGGGACGTAGCCGATCAGGCGGCGGACGGCCGTCTGTTCGCGTTGCACGTCGTGCCCCGCGACGGAGGCGGAGCCGGAGTCCGGTCTCGTCAGCGTGACGAGCGCGCGCACGGTTGTCGACTTGCCCGCGCCGTTCGGGCCGAGCAGGCCGAACACCTCACCCTCGCGCACCGAGAACGAAACGCCGTCGAGCGCCTGCACGTCGCCGTAGCGCTTGCGGAGCTCCTGAACCGCGATCGCATCCATCGACGGCGAGGTTAGCGGCGCGGCTAGAGTCCGGCGCGGCCGTGGACCTCTACGAGTATCAGGGCAAGCAGCTCTTCAAGCAGTTCGGTATTCCGGTCTCCGAAGGCCGCCTCGCGACGACGCCGGAGCAGGCGCGGACGGCCGCGGAGGAGCTCGGCGGCCCGGTCGTCGTCAAGGCCCAGGTACTGACCGGCGGGCGCGGGAAGGCGGGCGGTGTGAAGCTCGCCGACGATCCGGGCGACGCGGAACAGAAGGCCCAGGACATCATCGGGCTCGACATCCGCGGACATGTCGTCGGCAAGCTCTGGATCGAGACCGCCTCCGACATCGCGAAGGAGTACTACCTCTCGGTCACGTTCGACCGCGGTGCGAAGCAGCCGCTCTTCATGTTCACCACGCAGGGCGGCGTCGAGATCGAGGAGGTGGCGGCCAACGACCCGGACGCGCTCGTTCGCCTGCACGTCGATCCGCTCGAGGGGTACCAGCCGTGGATCGCCCGCAGGCTCGTGTACGGCGCCGGCGTCGACGATCCGGCCGAGCAGAAGCAGATCGCGGACATCGTCGGGAAGCTCTACCGCTGCTTCGTCGAGAGCGATGCCATGCTCGCCGAGATCAATCCGCTGATCGTCACGCCGGACGGCGAGGTGAAAGCGCTCGACTCGAAGTTCACCGTCGACGACAGCGCGCTCTACCGGCACTCCGACATCGCCGAGTTCCGCGATACGAGTGCCGCCGACCCGCTCGAGGCCTTCGCGCGCGAAAAAGGGGTCACCTACGTCAAGCTCGACGGCGACGTCGGGATCCTCGGCAACGGCGCCGGCCTCTCGATGTCGACCGTCGACGTCGTGGTCGTCGCCGGCGGCCGGCCGGCGAACTTCTGCGACCTCGGCGGCGGAGGGAGCGCGGAGGGAGTCGTCGACGCGCTCGAGGTAATCACGCGCGATCCGCAGGTGAAGTCGATCTTCTTCAACATCTTCGGTGGGATCACGCGCTGCGACGAGGTCGCGCGCGGCATCCTCGAGGCGCTCGAGCGGCTGCAGCTCGAGACGCCGATCGTCGTCCGGCTCGACGGCACGAACGCCGAGGAAGGACGCAGGATCCTCGCCGAAGCGGCGCCGCCGAACCTGCACGTCGAGCCGACGATGCTCGACGCCGCGCGCAAGGCCGTGGAGCTCGCCAGATGAATGCGTGGGACGAGCGTGCCGAGGCGTACCGCACGTCGGTCACGCATGCGACCGGCGAGGACCTGGACGCGGTCGTCGAGCTCTGCAACCCGCATCAGGGCGTGAAGGTGCTCGACGTGGCCACGGGCGGCGGGCATGTGGCGCGCAGGCTCCGCGAGCACGGCGCACAGGTCGTCACGGCGGACGCGTCCCCGGGTATGCAGCCGGACGTCGTCACGCGGGCCGAGCACCTGCCGTTCGCGGACGGATCTATCGACGTCGTCGTGACGCGGATCGCGCCGCACCACTTCGAGAACGTGGGCGCTGCCGTCGGCGAGATGGCGCGTGTCTCGAACCGCGTCGTCGTGATCGAGGACATGCTCTACCGCTCGGAGGAGGAGCAGGAAGCGGAGAAGCTGCGCGATCCGACCCACGTCCGCTCGCTGAGCGCCGAGGAGTGGCGCGAGCTGCTCGTCGACGCGGGCCTCGAGGTCGAACAGGAGCTCTACTTCTCGAAGGTGCACGACTTCGACGACTGGCTCGCGCGTGTCGGCTGCGAAGGCGAGGCCGCCAAGCGGGTGCGGGAGCTGCTCGCGCAGTACACGAGCGAAGACGGCCGCAGCTGGTCGAACGACTACATCGTCGTCAAGGCACGGAAGTCGCAGAAGTAATGGCGATCATCGTCGACAACGAGACGAAGCTCGTCGTCCAGGGCCTGACAGGGTCCGAGGGGCGCTTCCACGGCCTGCGGAACCGCTCGTACGGCACGAACGTCGTCGCGGGCGTCACGCCGGGCAAGGGCGGTCAGGACGTCGACGGCATCCCGGTCTACAACACCGTCGCGGACGCGGTGCGCGAGGCCGGCGCGAACACATCGCTCATCTTCGTCCCCGCACGCTTCGCGCCGGACGCGATCTACGAGGCGGTCGACGCGGGGATTCGTACCGTGATCTGCATCACGGAGCACGTCCCGGCGCACGAGATGCTGCGCGTGTACACCTACGTGCGCCCGAAGGGCGTGACGCTGATCGGGCCGAACTGCCCCGGCGTGCTCTCGCCCGGCAAGTCGAACGTCGGGATCATCCCGGCCGAGGTGTTCCAGCCGGGTTCGATCGGGCTCGTCTCGCGCTCGGGCACGCTGACCTACCAGATCGGTCACGAGGTCGCGCAGCGCGGTCTCGGCAACTCGACGATCGTCGGCATCGGCGGCGATCCCGTCGTCGGCTCCGGCTTCATCGACATCCTCGAGAAGTTCGAGGCCGACCCGGAGACGAAGTACGTCGTGCTCGTCGGCGAGATCGGAGGCGACGAGGAGGAGAAGGCGGCGCGCTGGGTGTCGGAGCACATGTCGAAGCCCGTCTTCTCGTACATCGCCGGCTTCTCGGCGCCGCCCGGCAAGACGATGGGTCATGCCGGCGCGATCATCTCCGGCTCGTCCGGCACCGCGCAGGCGAAGAAGGAAGCGCTCGAGGCGGTCGGGATCAGGGTCGGGACGACGCCGACCGAGGTCGCCGAGCTCGTCGCGGCCGCGGCGGCCGTTTAGCCTCCCTTCCGGCCGGCACCTGTGACGATGGACAGTCGCCTGCTCTACCCGTTGTGCTCCGGGGTCTAGCCCCAGTCGAGAGCGGTGCGCAAGACGCTCCGTGCGCCGTCTCCGCCCGTGACGAGCCTCGTTTAGGCGCGGCCGCCTCGGCCCCGCGCGCCGCTCGACAGCCCGGGGGATGCGGGGGCACTAGGCCGAAATCTCTGCGAGCGGCGGCGGCGTGCGCAAAGCGCGGCTTGCGGTTCCGCATACGGCGAGCCCGACGCTGAACGCGGCGAAGATCGCGACCGTCGCTCGGCCCGACACCGAGCCGAGCAACAAGCCGGCAGCGAGCGGTCCGAGCGGCTGCGCGGTGCGCGCGAGCGTGGTGCGCACGGCCTCGACGCGGCCGAGCAGGCGGTCCGGGGTGATCGCGATGCGGCGGCCGATCACGACCGAATCGGTGATCGGGAGGACGATCGCCTGCGGGAGCAGCGCGGCCGCGAGCACGTACACATTCGGCCACGCCGCGAACGCGAGCACCGCGGTTCCCGCGTAGAGCTCTGCGAGCACGATCGCGCGCACCGAGAGCCTGTTCCGGGCGAACGAGGAACTGAGCGAGCCGAGCAGGACGAACGCGCTGAAGATTGCGAGCAGCACGCCGATCTCGCCGCCCGAGAAGCCGTGACGGCGGGCGACGACGACGAGCGTGAACAGAAAGGCGGAGATCGTGAAGTTGCCGACCGCATAGAGGAGGGCGGTCGTGCGCAGGAATGGCTGACGCCACAGGAAGCGAAAGCCCTCGGCGAGTTGCGCCCGCAACCGCAGTGCATAACGCTCGCGCGGTTGCTGGAACGGGGCGCGCATCGCGAGCAGCGACGCGAACGAGAAGGCATAGGACGCTGCGTCTGCGGCGAACGGCACCGCGCGACCCAATCCGAAGAGGGCGCCCCCGAGCGGCGGCCCGACGACGCCGACCGCGGCCGACCTGCCCTGCTGCACGCTCACGGCCGTCGGCAGCTCCTCGGCCGGCACGACGGCGCGGATCGCCCCGGGCGCACTCGCCCCGAAGAAGGCGTCGCCGGCGCCCTCGGCGAACGCGAGCAGCGGGATCGGCCAGTACACGGGGTCGAATGCAACGA
This sequence comes from Thermoleophilia bacterium, assembly GCA_013362295.1. Taxonomy (GTDB): domain Bacteria; phylum Actinomycetota; class Thermoleophilia; order Gaiellales; family Gaiellaceae; genus PALSA-600. Next base: position 2,882 of record JABFWJ010000260.1, on the reverse strand, counting down.
CAGCGGTGAGCACGGCGAGCGCGAGTGCCCGCCCGGCGTCGGCGGCGAGCATGATCCGCCGCCGGTCCCAGCGGTCGGCCGCCACGCCCGCGAGCAGCCCGAGCAGCGGGCTGGGCAGCAGCCGCGCGAAGGCGGCCAGGCCCGCCTGGGGCGCCGAATGGGTGAGCGAGAGCACGAGCAGCGGATACGCGACCGAGCTGAACGAGCTGCCGACCGACGACAGGAGCTGGCCGGCCTGCAGGAGCAGGAAGTCGCGGTTCCGCCTGAGCGCCACTCGGCGCCCGACTCTAGACGGCGGCAGGAAGCGTGAGCCGGAAGCGCGCGCCCTTCGTCGAGCTCTCGACCGTCGCACGGCCGCCGTGCGCCTCCGCCGCCTCGCGCACGATCGCGAGCCCGAGGCCCGCGCCCGGCTTCGAGCGGGCCGCCGCCGCGCGGTAGAAGCGGTCGAAGATCCGCGGAATGTCCTCCTCGGCGACGCCGGGGCCGTGATCGGCGACGACGACCTCGCCGTCACGGACGCTCACCTCGATCGGCGCGCCCGGCGGGCTGTACTTGATCGCGTTGTCGAGGAGGTTCGAGACGGCTCGCTCGAGCAGCACGGGGTCGACGCGGACCTGCGTGGGCGTGAGCGCGGTGACGAACGTCGCATGCGGCGCACGCACCTTCGCGCGCTCCACGACGCCTGCGACCAGGTCGTCGAGCTGCAGCTCCTCGACCCGGAGCTTGCGCTCCTCGCCGCGTGCGAGCTCGACGAGATCGGCGACCAGGGTCGTGAGCGCGTCGAGCTCGACCGACGCCTCGTCCATGGCGCGGCGCCGCTCGTCGTCGGGCAGCTTCCCCTCGCGCAGCAGGTCGACGTTCGTGCGCGCCGCCGTCAGCGGCGTGCGCAGCTCGTGCGACGCGTCGGCGACGAGGCGCCGCTGGCGGCCGACGGAGTCCTCGAGCGCGGCGAGCATGCCGTTGAAGCGCGTCGCAAGGCGCGCCAGCTCGTCGTCGCCGTCGACCTCGACCCGCTCGGCGAGGTTGCCGGTCGCGGCCACGGTCTCCGCCGCGGCCGTGAGCCGCCGGACGGGGCGAAGCGCCGCGGTCGCGACGAATGCGGCGAGCGCCGCCGCGACGGCGATGCCGATGCCGCCGACGAGGAGGATCCAGAACCTGATCCGCGCCAGCGCGTGGTCGGTCGGCTGCAACGATTGAGCGACGATCACGCCGCCCGTGAAGTTGCCCGCCTCGTCGGTCGTCGGCGCGATGAACTCTCGGAAGTGGAAGGTGTTCCCCGATTTGTCGGCCACGTTCGCGTCGGTGAAATACGAATGCGAGTCCTTCCCGGTGGCGACACGCAGTGCGCGGGCGCTCACGGGCAGCGGCGCCCCGACGGTGCTGCCGTCGGGCCGGATGTAGGTCGTGAACGTGTTGTGCCCGAACGGGGCCGGCCCGTGCTCGCCGGTCGCCTGCTGGTAGAGCGTCCGGTCGAACTGCGTCAGCAGCTCGTGCTTCGCGACCACCCAGACCGCGAGCGATGCAGCCGCGACCGTCATCGCGATCGCCGCCGCGACGTAGAGCGTGAGTCGCGCTCGGAACGTCATCAGGGCTCTTCGCGGAGGGCATACCCGACGCCGCGAACCGTGTGCAGGAGACGCGGCTCGCCGCCCTCTTCCAGCTTGCGCCGCAGGTACCCGATGTAGACCCAGAGCGCGTTCGAGGTGGCGCCGAAGTCGTACCCCCAGACGCGCTCGTAGATCTGGGAGCGCGTCAGGACCTGCTTCGGATTGCGCATGAACAGCTCGAGCAGGTTGAACTCGGTGCGCGTCAGCTGCATGCGCCGGTCGCCGCGGTAGACCTCGCGCGTAGCCGTGTCGAGGGTCAGATCGCCGAGCCGGAGGGCGTCGCCCCCCGCGCCGGTCCGCCGGAGCAGCGCGCGTACGCGGGCGCGGAGCTCCTCGATCGCAAACGGCTTGACGAGGTAGTCGTCGGCGCCCGCGTCGAGCCCTTCGATCCGGTCGTCGACAGCGTCTCGCGCCGTGACGACCAGCACCGGGACGGGGTCGCTGCGCCGCCGGAGCGAGCGGCAGACCTCCAAGCCGCCCACCTCGGGCATCAGCAGGTCGAGGACGATCGCGTCCGCCGGCGCCGAGGCATGCTGCGCCAAGGCATCGGCTCCGTCCGCGGCCTCGCCCACGTCGTAGTCCACGCGGAGGGCCCGCGCGATGGCGGAGCGGACGCCGGGATCGTCGTCGACCACGAGGACACGGGCTGTCATCAGCGTATTGTCCACCCTGCGCCTAAGAAGCGGCTTAGGCTCAGGGGAACCCGCGGCCGATCGGGGGGAGTCAGTTGCACGACCTGGTCACTGCCCTCAACGTCGTCAACAGCGTCGTCTTCGTCGTGCTCGCGGTCGTGGGCGTCCGCCTGTGGAGGCAGAGGCGTGACGCGGCCGCAGGCTGGATCGCCCTCGCCTTCCTGGCGCTCGGGCTGATCGTCAGCTTCGGACGGCTGCTTCCGGCGCACCCGCACGGGTTCGTCGAGCACGGGCTGCTGCGGCTCGAGGTGGAGTTGCTCGTCCTCTTCCCCTACCTGATGTACCGGTTTGCGACGACGTTCGTGCCGCCTGCACGCCGGCTGCAACGGGCCGTCACGATCCTGACCCTGGGGCTGAGCGTGTGGACGTTCGCCCTGCCGCGTGTGCCCGTCTCCGGCGAGCCGCGCCCGACCGGCTTCATCGTCTACCTCCTCGCGTTCCTCGTTCACTGGTCGGTGCTCTCGATCGTCGTGACGGTCCGGCTGTGGCTGGCGGGCCACGATCAGCCCGCCGTCGCGCGGACGAGTATGCGCATGCTCGCGTTCGCCGCGGTCGCTCTGACGATCGCGATCGTCGGCAGCGC
>JABFWJ010000132.1 GCA_013362295.1 Thermoleophilia bacterium | reverse complement strand
GACCCGTTGGGCGAACGCGGCATCGCCGGCGTGATCCGCACAGGCGAGTCGCGGCTCGTGGCGGACATGCCTCCCGACGCGTTCGCCGAGGGGGCGCGCGACGAGATCCACGAGCAGCTCCTACGGCAGCTGGGGCTGCGCAGCTTTCTCTGCGTCCCGATCTCAGCACGCGGGCAGACGCTCGGCGCGATCACGTTCGTCACCGCGGAATCGGGCCGGCGCTTCAGCGACGCCGACCTGCGCGCAGCAGAAGAGCTCGCCCTGCGTACCGCGGCGGTGATCGAGAGCGCGCAGCTCTACGAGGAGGTCGAGAAGCGTGCCCGCGCTGCGCGCGCACTCGAGACGATCGCCGACGGTGTGATGCTGCTCGACCGCGATGAGCGCGTCCTGCTCTGGAACGCGGCCGCCGAGGCGATGACCGGTCTGAGGGTCTCGGACGTCCTCGGGCGCCCCGCGCGCGAGGCGCTGCCGGGCTACGAGAACGTCGCGGCGGTCGGCGTCGACGGGCGGCCGCAGACCGTGCCGCTCGAGGTCAACGGCCGCGAACTGTGGCTTTCGTTCTCCGTCGTCCGGGTCGAAGAGGGCACGGTCTACGCCTTCCGCGACCTGACAGAGGACCGTGCGCTCGAGCAGATGCGCTCGGACTTCGTCGCGACGGTCTCGCACGAGCTGCGCACGCCGCTGGCGGCGATCTACGGCGCGGCCGTGACGTTGCGGCGGCCCGACCTCGACCTGGCCGAAGAGCTGCGCGACCGGCTGCTCGACATCGTCGCGGACGAGTCCGATCGGCTCGCCCAGATCGTCAACGACGTCCTCCTCGCGAGCCATCTCGACTCGGGGCAGCTGCCCATCCGGATCGAGACGGTCGACGCCGCCAAGGTCACCGAGATCGTCGTCGACGCCGCGCAGACCCACCTGCCCGAAGGCGTGACGCTGACGCTCGACGCGCCGGGGAGCCTTCCGCCCGTGGCAGCGGACGAGCAGCAGCTGCGCCAGGTGCTCGTCAACCTGATCGAGAACGCCGTCAAGTACTCGCCGGACGGTGGCCCCGTCGAGGTCAAGGTCTTCCGTGGAGAGCGCTGCGTCCGCTGGGCGGTCTCGGACCGAGGGCTCGGCATTCCGCCGTCGGAACGCCGCCGCGTCTTCGAGAAGTTCTACCGCCTCGACCCGAACATGACCCGCGGCATCGGCGGCACCGGTCTCGGCCTCTACATCTGCCGTGAGCTCGTCCGCCGCCTCGACGGCCGCATCTGGGTCGAGGGCAACACGGCCGCCGGCACCGAGAGCAAGGGCTCGACGTTCTTCGTCGAGATCCCGGTCGCCGAGCGCCCCGTGCGCGCCAGCCCGGCCGAGAAGACCGCCGCCTGACCCGAGCCTGGTCGCGAAGCGACTCGAAGGGCTCGAATCTGGTTCGGCTGCGCCGAATCAGATTCGGTGGAGCTCAGCGCAATCTGATTCGCGAAGCGAACCAGATTGCAGCCTTGCCCACGGCGCGGAATCACGTTCGACTCGAAAAGAGCCGGAGGTGGGACTCGAACCCACGGCATCCTCTTTACAAGAGAGGTGCTCTGCCAGCTGAGCTACTCCGGCGTGAGCCCTATGGTAGGCGGTTCGTCCCGAATCTGATTCCGCGAAGCGGAACGAGATTCGAGCCCGTCAGGCAAGGACCTGGCGCCCCTGCTGGTGCGTGAGGATCTTTCGCTTCACGCGCTGCAGCGCGTTGTCGATCGTCTTCGTGTCGCAACCGAGCTCGTCCGCCATCTGCTCGTACGAGCAGCCCTCGAGGTAGAGGCGCAGCGCATCTGCCTCGAGCGGCGACAGCGTCGTCGAGAGGCAGCCGACGAGCGACTGCAGCTCCTCGGTCGAGATCACGCGCACCGACGGATCGTTGACCGCGGGGCCCGGGAGCGCGTCGCCGAGCGTGCAGTCCTCGCCCTCTTGGCCGGCGGGGGTATGGCTGAACGAGACGTACTGGTTCAGCGGGGCGTGCTTGAACCGGGTCGCCGTCTTGATCGCCGTGATGATCTGCCGCGTCACGCACAGCTCGGCGAAGGAGCGGAACGACGTCTCCTTGTCCGGCCGGAAGTCGCGCACCGCCTTGTAGAGGCCGACGAGGCCCTCCTGGATCAGGTCTTCCGAGTCGCCGCCGGCGAGGAAGTACGAGCTGGCCTTGAGCCGCACGAACGACGTGTAGCGGCGCATCAGCTGGTCCATCGCGACGGTCGAGCCGTTGCGCGCCTTCAGGACGAGCTGCAGATCCTCGAGTTCTCGTTGAACCTTCTGGGGAGACTTCTGGGCTGTCGCGGAGCGGACGGACAAGACGGAACCCCCGGTGGTTTCGCAGTTTTTGGGGAGAGACCTCCGTCCTGCACCGCCGAAGTCTCACCCTGAGGTTGAGGTGAATCTAGCAGTGGACCGCAAGAAACACAAGCCCCAATTGCAGTGGACCCGCTTACTCGCCTTTCCGTCACTTTTCCAACAACTCACGGGTCGCCGCGTCGACGCTGTCGGCGTGCCTCGTAGAGCAGCAGCGCGGCGGCGACAGACACGTTCAGCGACTCGACGACGCCGGCGAGCGGGATCGAGACGAGGGCATCGCACATCCGCCGCACGAGCGGCCGCAGCCCTTTCCCTTCGGCTCCGAGGACGATCGCAACGCCGCCCGTCAGATCCGTCTCCCACATCGGCTGCGCGCCCGGCACGCCGGCGGCCCCGTAGACCCAGAACGCGCCGCCCTTCACCTCCTCGAGGTAGCGGGCGAGGTTCGTCACGACGGCGATCGGGAGGTGCTCGACCGCGCCTGCCGACGCACGGGCCACCGCCGGCGTCACGACGGCCGATCCGTGGGCCGGGACGACGATCCCCGTCGCGCCCGCGCCTTCCGCCGAACGGGCGACGGCACCGAGGTTGCGCGGGTCGGTGACACGGTCGAGCACCGCGAGGAGCGGCGTGTCGGCGGCGGCGAGCTCGTACGCGTCCGCGTACGGATACGGCCCGACGAGGGCCAGCACGCCCTGGTGGTCGCGGGTGCCGGCCCGCTCCGTGAGCTCGCGCTCCGCCTTGACCTTCGGCCCTGCGTCCTCGAGCCAGTCCTCCGCCTTGGCGGCCCGCTCGGTCGCCCACACCTCGAGCACCTCGCGGCGGCCGCGCAGCGCCTCGCGCACCGCCCGGCGCCCGTAGACGAGGTCCGGCGTCAAAGCGGGACGAGGTCGTAGCCGTCCTGGCGGTCGCGCATCTGCCAGCCGGCCGACGCGAGCTCCTCCCGGAGGCGGTCCGCCCGCTCGAAGTCCCGCTCCACCCGCGCGGTGACCCGTTCCTCGGCGAGTGCGACGATCTCGTCCGGCGCCGCGGCGCGCTCCGCGACCGACTCGAGCCCGAACACCGCCAGACCGCGGCGGAGCAGGTCGAGCCGCCCGCTCGAGGCCCAGTCGTGGAGCACGGCGAGGGCGGCCGGCGTGTCGAAGTCGTCGTCGAGCGCCGCCGCGAAGGCGTCCCAGCCGCGCTCGTCGCCGTCGGTCGCCTGGAGCGTGAAGGCGTTGCGCAGCGTGTCCAGCCGCGCCGCGGCCTGCGTCATCGTCTCCTCCGAATAGTCGATCGGCTTCCGCCACGACGCGGTCAGGAAGAAGACGAGCACCGCTTCGCGTCCCCAGCGGTCGATGGACTCGCGGATCGTCTCGACGTTCCCGACCGACTTCGACATCTTCTCGCCCGTGAAACGAAGCATCCCGTTGTGCGCCCAGATCTGCGCGAACGGATGGCCGAGCGCGCGCGACTGCGCGACCTCGTTCTCGTGGTGCGGGAACACGAGGTCGAGCCCACCGCCGTGCACCTCGAACGCCGGCCCGTAGATGTCCTCGGCCATCGCCGAGCACTCGATGTGCCACCCGGGCCGGCCCCGGCCCCACGGCGAGTTCCACCAGGTGTCCTCGGTCTTCGGCTTGTTCGCCTTCCAGAGCGCGAAGTCGCGCGGATCCTCCTTGAGCGCGCTCGGTTCCTCGCCCTGCTCGACCTGGTCGGGCCGCTGACCGGAGAGGCGTCCGTACTCTGGAAAGCTCGCGACGCGGAAGTAGACGTCGCCGTCGGCCGCGTACGCGTGCCCGCTTTCGATCAGCTCCTCGATGAAGCCGATGATCTGCGGAACGGACTCGGTCGCCTTCGGCAGGTGATCGGGCATGCCCAGCCCGAGATCGCCGGTGTCCTCGAGGTACCACGCGGTCGCACGTTCGGCGAGCTCCGCGCTCGCCCCGGGAGCGGCGTCGTAGATCTTGTCGTTGATGTCTGTGATGTTGTGGACGAGCGTCGCGTCGTACCCGTTCGCCCGCAGCCACGAGCGAAGCCACATCCCGACGACGAACGGCCGCGCGTTCCCGATGTGGGCGCGCGCGTACACGGTGGGCCCGCAGAAGTACATGCGCACCGGCCCAGGAGGCGGCGGAAGCTCGACCAGCGACCGCGTGTACGTGTCGTAGAGGCGCATCGTGCGAGTCAGGTTAGAGCGCGTCGCACCGCTTCGTCGCGGGGCAGCGCACGCAGCACGGCCCAGAGCTCCGGGCCGCGTTCTCTCCCGGTGAGCGCGACCCGGAGCGCGCGCAGGTTCCCGCCGACGGCCTTCAGCTCGCGCACGATCGCCTTTGCCTCGTCCTTGCCGACGGTCTCGGGGAACTGGGCCCGGAGCTCCGCGAAGCGGGCCAGCGTCTCCGGACTTTGTGTTGAGTCAACACTTGGAGGTTCGAGGACGGCGGCGGCGAGCGCGCGCGCCTCCACCAGGTCGTGGGCCCCGCGCATCAGGTCGGCGGCCTCCTCCGGGACCCCGGCACGGGCGGCGAGCGCCGCATCGGGCAGCCCGGCGAGGACGTCGGTGGAGAGCGAGCGGATGCGCTCGAGGTCGAGGTGCACGTCGTGCCGCGGCAGGCCGAGCTCCTCGAGATAGGCTCGCACCGCCTCGGCCGGGAAGCCGGCGTCCCGCAGCGAGCTGACCGTTGCGCCCTCGGCGCGCTTCGACAGCTTCTTCCCGTCTGCACCGACGACCAGCCCGTGATGGACGACCGTGGGCGGCTCGGTCCCGAGCGCCCGGTGCAGAGCCGCGTGCAGCTCCTCGTTCGGCCGGTGGTCGGAGCCGCGGATCACGTGCGTGATGCCGTAGTCGCCGTCGTCGACGACGCTTGCGAGGTGGAAGGTCGGCGACCCGTCGTCGCGCCAGAGCATGACTCCATCGAAGCGCTGCGGCAGTCCGGCCGCGCGCGCAGCCTCGACGTGCCGATCGGCGCGCTCGCTCTGCCGCACGGGCCCCTCGTCCCAGGCGACGTCCAGCCACCGGAGGTCGTCGAGGATCCCCTGCTCGCCCCCCGGCAGGTTGCGCGCAACGTCCGTGTCGTCGATCCGGAGGAGCATCCAGTCGCCGAGGCGGCGGTTCACAACGGCACTGAGCGCGTTGCCGACGTGGAGCGTGCCCGTCGGGCTCGGCGCGAACCGCACGCGGCTCATCAGTCTGCGAACGCGGAGGATGCCGCGCGATGCGACGGGATGAAGCGCGCCAGCGCGGCGCCGATCACCGCGACGACCGCGCTGACCCAGAACGCGGCGATGAACGCCGACTCGGCCGGCACGTGGGTGTGCGCGATCGTGTCGGCGCTGACGATCGCCGCGCCGACCTGACCGCCGATCACTGACCCGATGGTGCGCATCACGGTGTTCATACCGGTCGCGATCCCGGTCTCCGACGGACGAACTGCGTCCACGATCAGCTTCGCCATCGCCGCAAAGGCGAACGGAACGCCGATGCCGATGAACACCATGCCGACCGAGATGTCGACCGGCTGCGAGTGGAAGAGCGCGAGCCACGAAATACCGGCCGCGGCGAGGATGAGCCCGAAGACGAGCGGGAGCCGCGAGCCGTAGCGCGTGCCGAGCCGTCCGGCCGCGGGCCCGGCGAGGAACCCGAGCAGTCCTCCTGGCAGCAGGTAGAGGCCGGTCGCCGTCGGAGACAGCCCGAAGCCGTAGTGGACGTTTCCGCCGCGATGCGTCTGCATCAGCGAGGGCAGCAGCACGAAGGCGCCGAACATGGCGAACCCGGTGAAGATCGCGGTCAGGTTCGTGAAGAGCACCGTGCGCTGGAGCATCATCCGGATGTCGACCATCGGCTCCGGCACGCGCAACTCCGTCCGGACCCAGGCGAAGGCGAGCACTGCGCTCGCGGCGAAGAGGCCGAGTACGCGACCGGAACGCCAGCCCCAGGTCGGGCCCTCCGTCAGGGCGAGCAGGAGCGTGACGAGCGTCGCCGAGAGGAGCGCCGCGCCGGCCGGGTCGAGCCGCGAGGGCGTCTTTACCGGCGACTCGGGCACGAAACGCCACACCCCGACGGCCGCCACACCCACGACGGCCGCGCCGACGATGAACAGCCAGCGCCACGATGCGTAGTCGACGAGCACGCCGGAGAGCACGAGCCCGAGCCCGCCGCCGATCCCGAGGATCGCCGAGACCATGCCCACGCCGGACCCGACCTTCTCCCGCGGGAACTCGTCGAAGACGATCGCGAACGACAGTGGAAAGACCGCGCCGCCGAACCCCTGGATCGCGCGGAAGACGATCAGCGACCAGATGTCCCACGCGAAGATCGCGGCGAAGCAGCCCACGAAGAACACGAACAGGCTCACGAGCAGGAAGCGCTCCTTGCCGTACTGGTCGCCGAGCTTCCCGAGAACCGGCGTCGCGACCGCGGACACGAGCAGGAACGCGGTCAGCAACCACGTCACCCAGGCCGTCGACGTGTGCAGGTCGCGCCGCAGGCTCGGAAGCACCGGCACGATCATCGTCTGCTGCAGCGAGTAGGCGAGCCCGGCGAGCGCCAGGACGGCCAGCGTGACGTTGTAATGCTGACGCTCGGCCGTCACCCCGGAACCCTACCGGGGCCGGTTGAACCTCTAGTCTCGTGACATGAACGCGACCGCGGCCGTGCAGATCCTCCGCGCACGCCCGCGGCTGACGAAGGCGATCCAGATCGCGCTGCTCGCCCTCACGGTCGGGTTCTGTGCGTGGGCGGTCCGCGATCAGTGGTCGAAGGCGGCGCCCCGCCTCGCGCACGCCGACCCGGCGTACCTGGCCCTCAGCTTCGCGATCGTCGCGGTCTACTACCTCGTGTTCATCCTCGGCTGGATCCGCATGCTCGAGGCGTGGGAGATCCGAGTGGGGTACCGGATCGCGCTGCAGGCCGAGATGGTCTCGATGCTCGCCAAGTACCTGCCCGGCGGTGTGTGGACGCCCGCCGCCCGAGCGCTCGCGCTGCGCCGCTATGCGGGGGTGACCGACACGTCGACGGTGCTCGCTTCGATCCTCGTCGAAGCCTGCCTCTCCGCCATCTCGGGCGTGATCGTCTTCGTCGTCAGCCTCGCCTGGGTGCGGGACGTGAACGCACCGCTGCCGGCGCTAATCGCGCTCGCGCTGGTGCTGACGGCAGTGCTCCATCCGCGGGTCTTCAGGCCGCTCTCGAACAAGCTGCTGAAGCCCTTCGGCGCGGCCGGGATCGAGCCGCTGCCGTTTCCTCTGACCATCGGGCTCCTCCTCTTCTACTGCGGCACGTGGCTGATCGGCGGGTTTGCGGTGTACTTCATG
>JABFWJ010000391.1 GCA_013362295.1 Thermoleophilia bacterium | reverse complement strand
AGCGCGAACGTCACGTCCTCGCCGGGGACGGCCGAGGTCGTGCTCGCGAAGCCGCTGACCGCGAGGTCGGGCGACCCGGCGCCTCCGCCGCCGCCGCCCCCGCCGCCGGTGCTTCCACCGCCCGACGTGCCGCCGGTCGTCCCGCCACCCGTCGTCCCGCCACCCGTCGTCCCGCCGCCGGTCGTCCCGCCACCGGTCGTGCCGCCGCCCGTCGTCGTCCCGCCCGTCGTCCCGCCGCCCGCCGTCCCGCCCGAGCTTGCCCCCGTCACGACGGCCGACGTCCCGGTCGTGACCGCGGTGGAGCCGCCGCCGTTCGTCGCGGTGACGACGACGCGCACCGAGCCGCCGGCAACCGAGCTCGTCAGGTCGAGGCGGTTGCTCGTCGCGCCCGCGATGTCACCGCAGCCGGGGTTGCAGAGCTGCCACTGGTAGGCGTAGGTGATCGGGCCGCTGCCGTTCCACGTGCCGTCGCTCGTCGTCAGCGCCGAGCCGACGACGGCCGTACCCGCGAGCGCCGGCGCCACGACGTTCGTGGGCGCCAGCGGAACGACGGCGGCCGTCACGGTGGTGTTGACGGAGCTTGCGCCGCCGCTGTTGCTCGCCGTGACCGTGACGCGCAGACGGCTGCCGGTGTCCGCGGAGGTCACCCGGTAGGTCGCGCCGATTTCGGCGGAGATCGCAGTGCAGTTCGTACCGGCGGCCGAGCACGTCTGCCACTGGTAGGTGTACGTGATCGGAGCGACGCCCGTCCAAGTCCCGATCTGGGCCGTGAGAATCTGGTTGACCTGAGCATTGCCGGTGACGCGCGGCGCCACGACGTTCGTCGGTGCGGGCGGCAGCGCAACGCTCGCGGTCGCTGCCGAAAGAGCAGAGGTCGCGCCGCCGATCGTCGTCGCCGTGACGTTGAGGCGGATCGTCGCCCCCGCGTCGGCGCCGGCGAGCATGTAGCTCGAGTTGGTCGCGCCCGGAATCGCGGCGCAGCCGGGCGAGCAGCGCTGCCACTGATAGGTGAACACATTCGGCGCCCCGGCGTAGGTCGACCACGTCCCGGTGACGGCCGTCAGCGTCTGTGCGACCTGCGCGGTGCCGGTGATCGACGGTGCAACGCTGTTCACGGGCGCGAGCGGAAGCACCGTTCCGGTGACCGCCGAGATGATCGACGACGTGCTCGCACCCGCGGTGACCGTCACCTTCGAGCGCAGGCGATAGCCGGCGTCGGCGGGCTGCTCGACGTAGGTGGACGCAGTCGCGCCCGGGATGTCGTAGCAGGACACGCCGTTCGAGTCGCAGCGCCGCCACTGGTAGCTCGTCGTCGTCGGCGCAGGCGACCACGTCCCGGCGGTCGTCGTGACCGTCTGGCCCTCGCGCAGCGTGCCCGACACGGCCGGGACGACGGTGTAGGTCGGGCCGCTCGACGTCACGCAGCCGGGGAACCGGAACGAGCCGATCCGCGTGTGCCAGTCGGCATTCGCGGTGGCGGCGTAGTACTCGCCCGTGTACCAGAACGTGCAGTCGTCGGACGGATCGACGGTCATCTGGCTGTAGTCACCCCAGCGCTGGCCGTTCGCCGGATCGGTCTGCGAGCCGCCGCCGGCGATCAGCGTCGCCTCGGCCTGCATCGTGTTCAGCGGGTCGCCCGCGAGACGGCCGGTGTAGCGAAGCCCGGTCGCGGTCGCGGCGTCTCCGGCCGCGTATCCGAGCGCGATGTCGCCGGCGCCGTCCATGGCCGCCGACCCGAGCCAGCGGTTGAGCGCCGTCGGCGCGAACGTCGAGTCCTGCGTCACGTTCCAGCCGCTCGCGTTGCGCAATTCGAACCAGCGCGGCGCGTTGCCGCCGCTGCCGTTGTCCACCGTGAGGTTGGTGACGAGCGTCTCGTAGGCGCCGAAATTGCGGTACTGGTTGCGGTTCATCATCCGGTCGTCGGCGAGACCGTCGAGCTGGATCGACGTGCCGGGCTGCGGTACCGAGTGCCCGAGACCGTTGAACCCGCTGACGTGCAGCGCCTGTGGGTTCTCGAACTTCGAGTTGCCGGGATAGGCCCAGTCGACGTGGAACGTCCACACGCCCAACTGGTCGTTGACGTCGGTTGGATCGTCGACGGCCTCGACGTAGTAGTTCGGCGACCCTGCGGGCGGCGCGGCGGCGCCGTCGGCGTCCGCGGGCAGCATGCTGCCGCCCGACAGCCCGCTCACACCGCGCAGGTCGAGGAACTGCGACTGCGCCGACGTGCCGTTGAGCATCGCCGCACGGTCGAGCACCATTGCCCCCGTACCGACGAAGTCGTGCGGCCATTGGTTGTCGAAGTCGTTGAACGACAGGTAGTACCCGTCCGGCCAGACGCCGAGCTTGGGGTAGTCCGTCATGACGTCGCCGAGCGGGCTGTCGCCCGAGAGGAACGAGTACCGGTTCCAGGTGCCCGTGGCATCGCCCGTCGTCGAGACCGCGATGCAGATGTAGGAGGGGCCGAACGGCGCAGGCTGGTTGGGCCGGTCGTACGAGAGGACTGCGTAGACCCAGCGATCGGCGAACTGGTCGTAGTTCAGCATCGGGTCGACGAGCCCGCGGGTCACCGAGACCTGGCAGCCGGTGAGGCCGCTCCAGAACGAGCTGTCATCGATCGGGCCGGTCAGGTTGTCGCCCGTCTTGCTGAAGACGGCGAAGCCGCCGTTCACCGCCTGGACATACTGCGTCGGGCCGACGTCGCCGACAGTGTCGGGCGGGAGCGAGCGAGAGGTGAGCGAGGCGAGCGAGAGGCCGTCGAAGCTCGCCGAGGTGGCGGGCACGTTGCTGCTCGGCACCGCCAGCTGGACGGCACGATCGCGGACCTGCGGGCTGGCGAGCGCCGGGGTGCGCCGCTCGAGCTCGGGCGGCGCCGGGGGTGTCACCGCGGCCGGGGCAGGCAGGTCTGCGAGCGGCGCGGAGACGTCGTTGTCGACGCTGACCGCCGCCGAGATCTGAGGGGTCGCCGACTGCGGGCTCTGCTGCGAGGTGCCGAGGGCGCCGGTCGCGAGCAGGCCGACGGCGGTCGCCTGGAGGGCGAGCACAACGGCGAGGCGCCGTGACAGCGTCAAGGGGAAGCGGAGCGGCCGCACCGGAAGCTTGTCGGCAGGCGGCGGCGCGAACTTTAGTTGTGAATCACACTAACCGAGATCAGAAGTAGAACTGGCGCCAGGCCGTCCACCAATCGTCGGCCCGCGAGGCGATCTGGCGCGCGTCGGTGATCTCGACCCCGGGCCGGTAGCGGTACTTCTCGACGTGGTCCGAGGTGTTGAAGTCGACGAGGATCTCGCAGGGCGAGCCGGGGTCGTAGGGCGGGACGGCGGACCGCTCGCCCAGCGCCCGCCGGGCGGCGTCCTCGATCACCTCCTGGGCGCGGGCCGCGGGCAGCTGGCGGGCGCTGAACCGCCCGAGGCCCTTCTTGACGGTCGCGGTCGTCAGACCCTCCCCGAGCAGCTTCCGACCCTCGCGGCAGGCCGCCTCGTCGCCGGTGACGAGGACGACCGGGCAGCTCCACGTCCCGCACAGCGCAGCGTTGATGCCCGTCTCGCCGACCTCGGTGCCGTTGAAGCGCAGCCGCCACCACGACGACCCGCTGACGGTGTGCGCCAGGACACCGTCACGGGTTCCCGCCATCGCGTGCATGCCGACGAAGAGGGCGGCGTCGACGCCGCCCTCGAGGTACTCGACGTACTCCGTCCACTCGTTCTGGACGACGTACTCGCAGGCCGGGTCGAGCTCCTCGGGCAGCAACGAGTTGAACGTCCAGCCCTCGCCGGCGCCGTGGCAGTCCATCACGACGATCTCGGTCGCCCCGGCGGCCTTCGCGCCGCGCACGGCCGCGTTGATCTCGCCGGTGTACAGCCGGCGCCCTTCGTCGTACATCGCGTGGCCGCCCGTCACCTGCTGCCACTTGACGATGCCCGCCACGCCCTCCATGTCGGAGACGACAAAGACCTTCACCGCGCGGCCAAGGTTATTGCGCCGACGACCTCGCCGCGGCTGTTGCGGACCGGTGTTTCGGCGAGCTCGTCCACGCCGAGCACGTGTGCGAGCGCCGGCCCGATCGCACGGTAGGCGCCGTCCTCCGTCTTGAGCGCGATCCCGAGACCGTCCTCGTGTGCGGCGCAGAAGAGCCCCTCGGCTCCTCCCTTGGCGATCCAGCCGTCGCGGAGCCGCATCAGGTCGGTGTCGGTCGCGTCGGTGGACCCGCCGACGAGCTCGGGCCGCGCGCGCATCGCGTTGCGGATCCGCGGCGGCGTGCGCGTCAGCAGCCGCGCCGCGTCGACGAGGCTCGAGGGAAACGTCGGCACGCCGCAGCCGTCGACCGCGACCGGGCCACCGCCGATCAGGCTTGCGATGCGCTGCTGCAACGGATGCGCGGGGTCGCGATACGGATGCAGCGCCCAGTCGTGTGCGCGACACGCCGCGAGCATGCCCGCGTGCTTGCCCGAGCAGTTGTGGCCGAGCTTTCCGTCGGGCCGACCTTCCTGCAGCCCGTTCTCGAGGTCGTCCACGGTGACATCCGCGCGCGCGAGCACCTTCCGCACCGCGTCCAGCTGCGCCGGCTCCGCGCGGTGCGACGCGCACGCGATCGCGATCTCGTCGTCGCCGAGGTCGTCATAGCCCTCGACGAACGGGATCGCCTGGATCGGCTTGGCCGACGAGCGGAAGTAGAACGTCAGCTCCGGATCGCCCCAGAACCGGCCGTCGGTCGTCGCGACGTGGACCCGGTGCACCGCTTCGACGACGTCACCGCGGCGCACGGTTACCCTGATCGCGTCCACCGAAGCGGGAGCCTACGTTGCCGGAGTTGCCCGAGGTCGAAGCCTGGCGCCGCCAGCTCGATCCGCTCGTCAAGAAAGTGCCGATCGAAAAGGCCGGGCCGGCTCACATCGCGACCCTGAAGACGTTCGACCCGCCGGTCTCGGCGCTCGACGGCGAGGGCTTCAAGGGCGTCGAGCGCCGCGCGAAGCGGTTCCTCCTGCCGACCGACGACGAAGAGCTCGTCGTGATGGTGCACCTGATGAGCGCGGGGCGGCTGAAGTACATCCCGCCGCACGGCAAGGGGGCGAAGACCCCGATGTTCCGGGTGCGCTTCACGGACGGCGGCGAGCTCCAGCTCACCGAGGCGGGCCCGAAGAAGCGGGCGGGCGTCTGGCTCCTCCGTCCGGACGCGCTCGCCGCCGAGCTGGAGCACCTCGGGCCGGAGGCCGACCGGCTGACCACCGAGGACGTCGCCCGCATCCTCGCCTCCGATTCGCGCCGCCTGCACTCGATGCTGCGCGACCAGCGGCTGATCGCTGGGATCGGGCGGGCCTGGGCCAACGAGATCCTCTGGTCGGCTCGGCTCTCGCCATACCAGCTCTCGACTCAGGTCGACGACGAGGAGACGGAACGCCTCGCGACGGCGATCCACGACGAGCTGGCGCGCGGCCTCGAGCTGCGGCTGCAGGGTGCAAACGACGCCAAGACGTATCGCGTGCACAACAAGCTCGGCGCACCGTGCGAGCGCTGCGGCACGCCGCTTGCGCGCGTCGACTTCGAGGAACACACGATCTACTACTGCCCGACGTGCCAGACCGGCGGCCGCACGCTCAAGGACCGCCGCCTGTCGCGGCTCCTCAAGTAGCCGTGACGCGCATCGCCGCACTGCTCGTCGTGGCGTTCGCGCTGCCGGCGTGCGGCGCCGACAAGCCGTCCGCATATGCGCGGGAGAACGCCGCGCTCCTCGCACGGGTCCCCGTCTATCCGGGTGCGACGGCGCCGAAGACGACCGCCGGCACGAGCTCGAACACGGAGTTCGGCGCTCGCGACTGGACGCTTCCCGCAAACGCGAGCCCCGACGCCGTCATCGACTGGTACATCGGGAAGCTCCAGGCGCACGGCTGGAAGGTGGGCGGCAAGAGCTTCGACACGATCCGCGCGACGCGCGGCAACGCCTCGCTCTCGGTGGGCGTGCGCAAACGGACGCTCGAGGTGGTCGCAAACAGCAGGGGCGCATGAGGATCGACCGCGTCACGCAGATCGACGACGGACTCGCCGCCGGCATCGCCGCGCTCGTCCCGCAGCTGTCGCCGCGCCGCGCTCCGCCCGACCGGTCGGCTCTGGACGAGATCGCGTCCGCGGCCGGGACGAGCCTGCTCGTCGCGCGCGACGGCGACGACGTGCTCGGGATGCTGACGCTCGTCCTCTACCGCGTCCCGACCGGCCTGCGCGGCTGGATCCACGACGTCGTCGTCGACGAGGGCGCGCGCGGCCGCGGCCTCGGTGAGGCGCTCACGGAAAACGCGCTGCGACGCGCCGCCGAGGCAGGCGCCATCTCCGTCGAGCTGACGACGCGGCCCCAGCGCGAGGCGGCGAACCGGCTCTACCAGCGGCTCGGCTTCGAGCGCCGCGAGACGAACGTCTACGTCTGGCACCCGCCTCGCTGACGCCGTCCTGAGGCCCCACTACGCTCTCGCGCGTGATCAGGACGCAGCCACACGCCGGCGGCTGGCTCGAGGTCGTCTGCGGGCCGATGTTCAGCGGGAAGAGCGAGGAGCTGATCCGCCGCCTACGGCGTGCTGAGATCGCCGGCCAGCGCGCGCTGATCGTCATGCCGGCGATCGACGACCGGTACGACGTCGGTCACGTGGTCTCGCACGCCGGCGCAAAGATGCGCGCCGTCACGGCTGCGACGAGCGGCGAGGTGCGCCGGCTTGCCGACGGTTACGACGCGGTCGGCATCGACGAGGTGCAGTTCTTCGACGGCGCGATCACGAACGTGATCGACGAGCTCGTCGCGGGCGGCGCCCGCGTCGTCGCGGCCGGTCTCGCGCAGGACTTCCGCGGGCGGCCGTTCGGTGCGATGCCGACGCTGCTCTGCCTCGCAGAGTTCGTCGACAAGCTCGAGGCGGTGTGCCACCGCTGCGGCGGCCCCGCGACGATGACGCAGCGGCTTGTCGACGGCTCGCCCGCGCCCTTCGGGGGCGAGACCATCCAGGTCGGCGCGCTCGACTCGTACGAGGCCCGCTGCCGAGCCTGCTTCGAGCCGGGGCTCGACGCAGGCTCGGTGCGCGCGATCGCTTAGTCGCCTAGTGGCTCATGCCGGCCATGTGCATGCCGGGCATCGCCGCCATGGCAGTCGAGTCCGTTCGCGGGAACTGCCGCGAGTCGAAGAACAGGAAGAAGTTCGTCGGCACGTCGGCGAACGCCTTACCGGCCGCCTGGGCGGCGCGGAGCTTGGCGAGGGACGTGATCCCCGTCGTGCCGGCCGCGTTCGGCCACACGCTCTTGTCTGTGACGAGAACGACGACGACCTTCCACCAGATCGAGCCGAAGTTGCCGCCGTCGATGATGTGGCTGTGGTTCGGCGTCGGCAGCTGCACGACCTGGTTCGGCGGGATCAGGCCCAGCGAGCTGAGCACCGGTCCGAGGTCGATCTTCGTCGTGTGCATCGTGCAGGTGCCGAACGGGCCCTTGTGCTCGGTCAGCGGCGGGCCGGGCTCCGGGCACTGCACGGCCTCGCCCGGTGTCGGATCGAACGCATCCGGGACGATCCCGAACAGGCTCTTCAGCGTCGGCGCGAGCCCGTCGGCCGCCTCGCCGTCGTTGTCGCCGTCGAAGAACGGGACGATCAGATCG
>JABFWJ010000015.1 GCA_013362295.1 Thermoleophilia bacterium | reverse complement strand
CCCACATACCGTGCTCGGACACGTCGAGGCCGGCCGTCTCGACGTGATCCTCGACGCGGATGCCCCACAGCTTGTGCATCACGAAGAGCGCGCCGAACGATGTCGAGAACGTGAACGCGCCGACGGCGACGATGCCGAGCGCCTGCACGCCGACCTGGTGGAACGAGCCGGTGTAGAAGAGGCCTCCGGTGCCGGTGTTGAGATTCTTCGCGAGCAGCGGCACCGCGAACAGCCCGGTCGCCAGCGTGCCCCACACGCCGGACATGCCGTGCACTGCGACGGCGCCGATCGGATCGTCGATCCCGATCCGCTCGACGAAGATCACCCCGAAGACGGCGATCAGCCCCGAGCCTGCGCCGATCACGACCGCCGCCCACGGCGCGACGAAGCCCGAGGCGGCGGTGATCGCCACCAGGGCGCCGAGCGCGCCGTTCAGCATCATCGAGATGTCGGGCTTGCCGAGCTTGATCCAGGCGACGCACATGCCGGTGACGGCGCCGGCCGCGGCCGCGATGTTGGTCGTCGTCGCGACATAGGCGAAGAAGCCGAAGCCGCCGAAGTCGACCGACAGCGTCGAGCCCGGGTTGAAGCCGAACCAGCCGAACCAGAGGATCAGCGTCCCGAGCACCGCGTACGGGATGTTGTGGCCGGGGATCGGGTTCGCGCGGCCGTCCGTCCCGAACTTGCCGATGCGCGGCCCGAGGATCAGCGCGCCGGCGAGCGCCGCGAGCGCGCCCTGGTAGTGCACGACCGTCGAGCCGGCGAAGTCCTGCATGCCGTGCTTGAACAGCCAGCCGTGCGGGCTCCAGATCCAGTGCGAGACGATCGAGTACGTGATCGTGAACCACACGCCGAACACGAAGTAGACCCAGAGCTTCGCGCGCTCGGCCATCGCACCCCAGACGATCGCGAGGCTCACGCCGGCGAAGACGACCTCGAAGAGGTAGCCCGCGGCACCCGGGATCTCCGAGAACCAATCGAACGGCGCCTTGCCGACCGCCGTCAGCTCGGTGACCGACGGGAAGAAGCCCGCCGTGCCGATCAGCCCGTTGCCGCCGCCGAAGGCGATCCCGAACCCGACGGCCCAGTAGACGAGCGAGCAGAGGGCGAAGATCAGGACGTTCTTGCCCGCGATGTGCCCGGCGTTCTTCATGCGTGTCAGCCCGGCCTCGAGGAATGCGAAGCCGGCCTGCATGAACATGACGAGCACGGCCGTGATGACGACCCAGATCGTCGACGCCGCGACGAGGAGATCATGCTTCGACATTGAGTTCCTCCAGTGGTGTGCCGGTGCGGTGGTGCATGACGTTGTTCACGGGCGACACCCAGCAGAGTCCGTCGCCCGACTCGTTGCCGCTGCGCGCCGCGTCGACGATCGCTGCGACCACGTCGTCGGCGATCTCGTCGGCGACGACGAACACGAGCAGCGCCTTGGGCAGGAACCGCGACTCGAAGACGCGGCCGCGGTACTCGTGGGTGACGCCGCGCTCGCGGCCGTGGCCGATCGCCTCGACCACGGTCACGCCGACGTGCCCGGTCGCGTCCCCGACCGCGTCGATCACTGTCTCGACGCGCTCTCTGATCACGACTGCCTCGACCTTTTGCATGACGCTAGGCCGCGATCTCTTCGGGCACGTCGAGGACGGTCTCGGTCGGCACCGTCTCGATCGTCTGCAGGATGCGCCCGGCGATGCGGTACGGATCGCCCAGCGAGTTCGGCCGGCGATCCTCGAGATAGCCGCGGTAGCCGTTGTTCACGAAGCTGTGCGGGATCCGGACCGAAGCGCCGCGGTCGGCGAGGCCGTAGTTGAACTTGTCGATCGACTGCGTCTCGTGCAGACCCGTCAGGCGCATGTGGTTGTCGGGGCCGTACACCGCGATGTGCGCGGCCTTGTGCTCGTCGAATGCGGCCATCAGCGCCTCGAAGTACTCCTCGCCGCCGACCTCGCGCATGTGCTTCGTCGAGAAGTTCGTGTGCATCCCAGACCCGTTCCAGTCGTGCTCCATGCCGAGCGGCTTCGGGTGGAAGTTGATGTCGACGCCGTAGCGCTCGCAGAGACGCAGGAGCAGATACCGCGCGATCCACATCTCGTCGGCTGCGCGCTTCGAGCCCTTGCCGAAGATCTGGAACTCCCACTGGCCCTTCGCGACCTCGGCGTTGATCCCTTCGAGGTTGATCCCGGCCGCGAGGCAGAGGTCGATGTGGGCGTCGACGATCTCGCGCGCGACGTCGCCGACGTTCTTGAAGCCGACGCCGGTGTAGTACTCGCCCTGCGGCGCCGGGAAGCCCTCGCGCGGGAAGCCGAGCGGAGCGCCGTCGCGGTAGAGGAAGTACTCCTGCTCGAAGCCGAACCAGGTGCCCGGGTCGTCCGGGATCGTGGCGCGGCTGTTCGACGGATGCGGCGTCCCGTCCGGCAGCAGCACCTCGCACATCACGAGCAGCGCGTTGGCGCGCGCCGGATCCGGAAAGAGCGCGACCGGCTGCAGCAGGCAGTCCGAGTTCGAGCCTTCGGCCTGCCGCGTCGAGCTGCCGTCGAAGTTCCAGATCGGCAGCTCCTCGAGCGTCGGCTCCTCGGAGAGCTCCGCGATCTTCGTCTTGCTGCGGAGGTTCGGAACCGGCTCGTACCCGTCGAGCCAGATGTATTCGAGCTTGAGCTTCGGCATGTTCTCGTGTTCCTCCCGTTCGAACCGCGTTGGACCAACAAAAAAGGCGCCCACGACTCGGTGCTGTCGAAAACCAGCGAGTCGTGAAGCGCCATCGCTTCCGCGGGCGCCTTCGGCGGCGCCGCACGTGCCCTCAACCTAGCGGTCCGCTCAGACGGACGTCAACCTGGCCGTCGGTCGAGCGTTCGCCGATCCTCGAAACTCTCGAATCCGGTTCGGCTGCGCCGAATCAGATTCGGCTTGGGACGATCAGCGCTTCGGCCAGAGCAGCCGATCCGCTGTGTGGTCGACCTGGAGCGTCGTGTGCTCGATCCCGAAGCGCTCTTGCAGGACGGCCTCGAGCTCGCGGCGGATCCGGTGGCAGTCCTCTTCCCGGCCGACGAGCACGTGCGCGGACAGCGCCGGGAAGCCCGAACTGATCTCCCAGACGTGCAGGTCGTGGACGTTGACCACGCCCTCGTGCGCGCCGAGCGTTTCGGCGATCTCCGCCGGCGCCAGGCCCTCGGGCGCGCCCTCCAGCAGGACGCGGCCGCTGCTCCGAAGCAGGGGCCAGGCCGCGGCGAGCATCGAGCCGGCGACGAGGAGCGATGCGATCGGGTCGGCGCGCTCGAAGCCGGTCGTCCAGACGATCGCGCCGGCGACGGCCGTGCCCGCGAAGGCATAGAGGTCGGTGAGCAGGTGCTTGTAGCTCCCCTCGACGTTCAGGTTCGCCCGGTTGGCACTGGCCACCTGGCGCAGCGCGACCACGTTGACCGCGGCTCCGACGCACGCCGTCGCGAGCACGAGCCCGCCGCGCACGTCGGGCGGCGAGACGAGGCGCCGGACGGCCTCGATCACGATCGCCGCGCCGAGCAGGAGCAGAGTGACGCCGTTCGCCTGCGCCGAGAGGATCTCGGCGCGCCGGAGACCGAACGTCATCCGGCCCGCCGCCGGCCGCCTGGCGAGCCGCGCCGCCCACACAGTGAGGCCGAGTGCCGCGGCGTCGACGAGCATGTGCGCCGCGTCCGAGAGCAGCGCCAGCGAGTGGGCGACGATCGCGAGCGCGACCTCCGCCGCCATGAAACCGACGATCAGCGCCAGTGCGACTGCGAGGGGCCGAACCTCGGTCTCCGCGCCGACCCCGTGGTCGTGGCCGTGATGGTTGCTCACGCACTTAGTCTTACCGCCGTGACCGATGACGGTGTCGTGTTTGTCGAGATCCCCTCCGGGTCCCGGAACAAGTACGAGTGGGACGAGGAGCTGGGCGGGCTCGTGCTCGACCGGCGGCTCTTCACGTCCATGAGCTACCCAGCCGACTACGGCTACCTCGAGGGCACCCTGGCCGAGGACGGCGACCCGCTCGACGCGCTCGTCCTCGTCGCCGAAGCGACATTCCCCGGCTGCCGGATCCGCGTCCGCGCGGTCGGCGTCTTCCACATGGCCGACGAGAAGGGGCCCGACGAGAAGGTGCTGTGCGTGCCGCTGAACGATCCGTCGTGGAGCTCGATCACCGACATCCACGACGTCCCGCCCCAGCTGCGGAACGAGATCGAGCACTTCTTCCAGGTCTACAAGGACCTCGAAGGCAAGACGACCGAGACGCGCGGCTTCGGGAACCGCTCGGAGGCCCGCGGGATCATCGCCTCCTGCCGCGAGCGGATCTCAGCGGGTCGCGGCTAGCTCGCGCTCGATCGCCCGGACGCGGGCGCGCCGCCCGAGCGCGCGCCGGCCGGCGATACCGATGCCGAGCAGCGCGATCGCGCCGACGACGCCGATCGGCAGCGCGAGCACCCACGCGCCGAGCCGGGCGCGCTCGGCGCTTGCGGCGACCGCGCTGTCGGCCGGGCCGAGGTCGTTCGGCCCGAGGACGGTCTGCGTCCGGCCGGGCGGCGCGAACGTCGCGACCGGGTACCAGGTGGTGATCTTCCACCGGCCGTGGATCTTCTGGGCCTCGCCCCGGAACGACCATGCGCCCACCGACTGCTTCGTCGGCTGGAGGAGGATGTCGAACCCGACCTCGCCCGGATACGAGTAGTTGACCGTCCAGCCGCGGAATTTCGTCCCCCTTGCAGAGTATTTCTGCACGGACGTGTTGCCCTTCATCCACTCGGCGTGGGAGACGGTGCGCGCGACGCCGGCCGAGAGCTCCCAGCCGCGCTGCAGGTTCTTCTGGGCCACGGCCGCCGGGATGAACTCGTCGAGCAGGCGGTCGACCGCCGCCCGGTCCGGCTTGACGGTCCGCGGCTCCGCCGCCGCGGTTGCGGGGACGGCGAGCACGACGAGGACGGCGATCAGGAGACGCATACCCCGTTCGACGGCCGCGGTCGCGCGAAAGTTGTTCTCGGTTCGAGAACGGCCCGATCTGCGCGCGCCCGCCATTTTTCTTGCGCACCGCCGCCGCTTCGCCTAGCATTCCGCGGGCCATGTCCGGGATCACGAACGCAGACGTCACCCGCCGCCGCTTCTAGCGGCAGTGGTGCGCCCGCAGTTCGTCGTCTTTCGATCTCAAGGAGCATGGTGTGTCATCAGCAGCGGTTGCAGTACGTGATCTGAACAAGGTCTTCTCGCGCCGGAAGGGGCTCTTCCAGCGCCGCCGCCGCGCGGCGCTGAGCCGCGTCAGCTTCGAGATGGAGCGCGGCGAGTGCGTCGCGATCCTCGGACAGAACGGGTCGGGCAAGTCGACCCTGGTCCGTCTGCTCTCGACGCTGCTCCTGCCCGACGGCGGAGACGCGCACATCTTCGGCTACGACGTTTTCAAGGAGGCCCGCAAGGTGCGCAGGCTCGTGAACCGCGTCTCGGTCGAGGCGAGCTTCTTCAAGAAGATGAGCGCGGCGGAGAACCTCGCGTACGCGGCGCGCTTCTACGGGATGGGCCCGCGTGAGACGCACGTCAAGATCCCGATCATCCTCGAGCGCGTCGGCTTTCCGTCGGCGCGGCGCGGCGAGGCGATGGAGAACCTGTCGCGCGGCATGCAGCAGAAGGTCGCGCTCGCGCGGGCGCTGCTCACCTCGCCGGTGCTGCTGCTGCTCGACGAGCCGACGACGGGGCTCGACCCGCGCTCGAAGCAGGAGGTGCAGACCTTCATCCGCGAGATCCGCGAGCGGCACGACTCGACGATCCTCCTCTGCACGCACGACATGAAGGAGGCCGAGGAGCTCGCCGATCGCGTCGGCCTGCTCGACCGTGGCGAGCTGCTGTTCCTCGAGCCGGTCGAGGACGTGTTGGAGCGCTACCGCGTCGAGACGCTTGAAGAAGCGTTCTTCGCCGCGACCGGCCGCACGTTCGAGGACGAGAAGAGCGAAGAAGACGAAGAGCGGGAGGTGTTTGCTTAAAGTGCCCCGCCCCGCGACATCCGGCGGCGCCTCGCCCGCGATCACGCGGCGCGCTGCCGCGTCCTCGGTCGCGCAAATAGCTGAAGCTATTCACGCTCCCTGCGTCCTTGCATCGCTTGGTGCTCGCGACCGAGTCATCCACCAATGTCACGAGGAGACGCACTAATGGCCACCGTCGACACGACCTTCAACCGGCGCAAGATCCTGCGCCACGAGCTGATCGGTCTCTACGGCGTCGTCGAGCGCAACCTCTACCTGACGAAGCGCTACTTCCTGTGGGACCTCGCGTTCCTGCTCTGGACGATCGCGAACACGCTCACAATCGTCTTCATCTCGCGCGGTGTCGACCTGACCGCTGCGGAGCAGAACGAGCTCGCGACGAAGCTGCTCGTCGGCGGCGTGATCTGGGCGTTCCTCGGGATCATCTTCGAGATCGTCACGGAGACCGTCGCGTGGGAGCGATGGGAGGGGACGATCGAGTACACGTTCATGGCGCCCGTCTCGCGGCCGGTGCACCTGATCGGCATGGGCGTGTACGCGGTGTTGTACGGCCTCGTGCGGGCGGCCGCGATCTTCGTCGCCGTCGTCGCGTTCATCGGCATCCACTTGCCGAACGCGAACTACAGCGCGGCGGTCGCGCTGCTCGCGATCGCGTCGGTCTCGTTCATCGGCGTCGGGATGATGACCGCGGTGCTGCCGCTGATCTCGCCCGAGAAGGGCACGCAGCTCGGCTTCGTCGCGCAGGGCTTGATGCTCGTCGTGTCGGGCGTCTACTACCCGGTGCAGGTGCTGCCGGGCTGGATGCAGTGGATCGCCAAGATCTCGCCGGCGACCTACGCGCTGCGCGGGAACCGCGACCAGATCCTGAACGGCGCGGGCCTGGCCTGGCGCGACGTCTGGCCGCTGCTCGTGATCGGGGCGCTGTCGATCCCGGTCGGGCTCGTCGTGTTCAAGGCCGGCGAGCGCTACGCGAAGAAGCACGGCAAGCTCAAGAGGTCCGGATGATCGAGCTGCGCCGATGATCGAACTGCGCGCTGCGGCGTCGACCGGCGATCTCGAGGCGTGGGCTGAGCTGAAGAGCGCCGTCGTCCCGAACGAGCCGGCCACCGCCGCTCAGCTCGCGGAGACGGCGACGGACGACCGTCTGCTGCTGCTCGCGCACCTCGACGGCGTGCTCGCCGGCTGCGGCGTCTGCAGTCTGTCCAACTTCGGGGGGCGGGCGTTCCTCGCCGCGCGTGTGCTGCCGCACCTCCGGCGGCGCGGCGTCGGGACGGCGCTCGTCCGCGCGCTGGCCGATCACGGCAGGGCGCTCGGCCGCGACGGCGTCAACGCGTTCGTCTACGCGGACGACCGCGGCTCGCTCGCGTTCGCCGAGCGCTTCGGCCTCGTCGAGACGGACTACCAGCTCGAGCAGACGAGAGTCGTGGGGACGGAGGCGGAGCCGGCGGTTCCGCCCGGCCTGCGGCTCGAGACGTTCGACGGCCGGCGCGAGGAGCTCTTGCGGCAGGTGTGGCCTGTCGCGCTCGAGGGCTACGCCGACCTGCCGCTGCCGGGCGAGGTGAACTACCGCCTCGAGCTCTGGCTGCGCGAGGAGGCGACGCGGCCGGACGGCTCGTTCGTCGCGTTCGAGGGTGACGAGCCGGTCGGCTATGCAGGGCTG
>JABFWJ010000027.1 GCA_013362295.1 Thermoleophilia bacterium | reverse complement strand
TCGGCGGCGAAGGTGACCGATTCGCCGAGCTCGCGCGAATGCAGTTCGATCCGCGCGTCGTCCGGCTCGCACTCGAGCGTGATGCCGAGATCGAGTGCGGCGGGGAGTGCGACGCCGCCCGCGAGGTCGGTGAACTCGCCGATCAGGTTGACCCGGCCGGGCGCCCAGAAGCGGCGCCGCGAAGAGCGGCGGCTCACGCCTCTCGCGACTCGGTCGGCTCGTCCGCCGTCTGCGGGTCGCGGCGATCCCACGGCTGGAACCTGACGGTCAGACGGTCGATCCGCTGGCCGGCCACGGAGTCGACCGTGAACGTGATGCCGTCGTCGGTGACGGTGTCCCCCGGCTCGGCGGCGCGGCCGAGCTGGCCGAAGACGAAGCCCGCGATCGTGTGGAAGTCGTCCTGCGGCAGGTCGGCCTTGAACTGCTCGTTGAAGTCGTCGATCGGGAAGGTGCCGTCGATGCGCACGGTGTCGTCGTCCACACGCTCGACCGTCTCGTCCGGCAGGTCGAACTCGTCCTCGATCTCCCCGACGATCTCCTCGAGCAGGTCCTCGAGCGTGACGATGCCCTCCATGGAGCCGTATTCGTCGATCACGACGGCGAGGTGCTGATTCGTGCGCCGAAACTCGGTGAGCAGGGCGCCGAGGTCCTTCGTCTCGGGGACCATGTAAGCCGGCCGCACGAGCGACTCGAGGTCGACGTCGACGATGCCGCGGTCGTGCATGGCAACGATCAGGTCGCGGATGTGGAGGACGCCGACGATGTCGTCGAGCGTCTCGCGGTAGACGGGATACCGCGTGTACGGCGAGTCGAGCACCGATTTGAGCGCTTCCTCGGGCGGCAGGGCGATCGAGATCGCGACGACCTCAGGCCGCGACACCATCACGTCGGCGACCTCCTTGTCGGCGAAGTCGAAGACCTTGTAGAGCATCTCCTGCTCCTCGTGCTCGATCTCGCCCTGCTCGGCCGACGAGGAGAGCAGCATCCGCAGCTCGGCCTCCGAGTGCGCCTCGTGCTCGGCGCCCGGCGGTTCGAGCCCGAGCGCCCGCAGGATCACGGCCGTCGATTCCTGAAGAAGCCAGATCAGCGGCCGGAAGACGAGGAAGAACCACCGCACGGGTGTCGAGACGGCGAGCGCGGTGCGCTCCGGGTGGCCGAGCGCGATCCCCTTCGGGACGAGCTCGCCGATCACCACGTGGAGAAACGTGACGATCAGAAGCGCGAGGGCGACGGCGAGCACGGACGCGATCACGTGGTTGAAGCGCTCAGCGAGCACCTGCTCGCCCAGGGCACCGATCGCGAGGCTCGAGATCGTCACGCCCAGCTGCATCGCCGAGATGAAGCGCGGCGGGTCGCCCGTGATCATGAGCACCGCCCGGGCGCGGCGGTTTCCCTCGTGCTCCAGCTCCATGATCCGCGTCCGCCGCGAGGTCACGAGGCCGTACTCGGCCGCGACGAAGAACGCGTTCACGAACAGCAGGCCGAGGAGGGCCAGCATCTCCAGGAGGAAGGTCATCGCAGGCGCCCCGAAGGCGCGCGCGTACTCGGCGGCAGGTCGTCGTCCACGCGAATCAGTCGGGCGAGTATAGCCAGGTGCGCGGCGGAACGAACGTCTGTTCGTATACTGTGGCCATGCGGGTCGAGTACCGCGAGGAGCCCTGTAAGGCCGCGCTGAACCGTGTGAAGGGCATGCCCTTCGAGTGGTCGCTCAATCCGTACATGGGCTGCGTGCACCGCTGCACGTTCTGTTACGTCCGCGCCTTCGAACGCCGCGCCGACCGCCCGTCGGACGACCGGTACGGCACGTCGATCCGTGTCAAGGTGAACGTCGCCGAGCGCCTGCGCGCGGAGCTCGCGCGCAAGAGCTGGCGCGGCGACCCGGTCGCGATCGGTGCGGCGACCGATCCCTATCAGCCGGCGGAGGGCAGGTACAAGCTCACACGTGCCTGCCTCGCGGCCCTGCGGGACGCGTCGAATCCGTTCTCGATCATCACGCGCGGGCCGATGATCGTCCGCGACGTCGACGTCCTGGCGGAGGCGTCGCGGCGCGCCGAGGTGTCCGTCACGTTTTCCGTTCCGACCGTCGACGACGACGTCTGGCGGACGACCGAGCCCGGGACGGCTCCGCCGCGGCAGCGCCTGCGCGCGCTGGGGCTGCTCGTGGACGCGGGCGTGCGGGCATCGGTCGGCATGGCGCCGCTCCTCCCCGGCCTCTCCGACCACCCACGCTCCATGGAGCGCGTGGTCGTGGCGGCGCGCGAGGCCGGCGCGTGCGGGATCTGGGCCAACCTGCTCTACCTTCGCCCGGGGACGCGCGAGCACTTCCTCGCGTGCCTGGAGCGCGACTGGCCCGAGCTCTTGCCCGACTACGAACGGCTGTACGCAGACGGCGCGTACCTGCCGCGGGCGGAGGCCGAGCCTGCGCGGAAGGAGGTTCGCCGCCTCGCGCAGGAGCACGGCATCCGCGATCGAAGAACCGAGCCGCTGCGCCCCAAAGGGCGCGACGAACAGCTTTCCCTACTTTCCGCGTAGAATCGCGAGTCCCATGGCTGACGAGATCACCGCACTCATCGTCGACGACCACGAAGTCGTCCGCGAAGGGCTCCGCCTTTCGCTCTCACGCGCGCCCCACATCCGTGTGGTCGGAGAGGCGGCTGACGGCGCGTCGGCGGTCGAGATGGCGGAACGCCGCAAGCCCGACGTGATCATCATGGACGTCCGGATGCCTGGGATGGACGGGCTCGAGGCGACGAAGATCCTCACCGACAAGGTGCCGGAGTCGAAGGTGCTGATCTTCACCGCCTACTCGGAGCGCTCGCTGCTCGGACGCGGTCTCGAGTCGGGCGCCAAGGGCTACATCCTCAAGGAGGCACCACACCAGACGCTCGTGCGCGCGATCGAGAAGGTCGCCCAGGGTGACGGCTACGTCGACCCGGCCCTGATGCCGGCGTTCCTCGCCGGCAAGGACCAGACCGACATGCTCACCACGCGCGAGCGCGAGATCCTGCAGCTGCTCGCCGACGGCATGTCGAACGCGGACGTCGCGCAGCGGCTCTTCATCTCCCAGGAGACCGTCAAGAGCCACGTCCGCCACATCCTCACGAAGCTCGAAGCCGACACCCGCACGCACGCGGTCGCGATCGCACTGCGCGAAGCGATCATCGACTAAGTGGAGCACTAGATGACCGATGATCCGCTCGACCGGCTGATCGCGGCCGAGCAGGACGAGCGGCGGCGCCTCGCGCTCTTCCTCCACGACGGCCCGGTTCAGAACCTCTCCGGCATCGCGCTGATGATCGACGCGGCGCTGCACTCGATCGAGACCGGGAAGCTCGACGACGCACGCAGCGTGCTCGGCTCGGCCCTCGACCGGCAGCGCGACACGATCCGCGAGCTGCGCGACCTCTCGTTCGCCCTCGAGCCCGTCGTGCTGCGCGACCAGGGCTTCGCTCCCGCCCTGCAGGCGCTGGCCGAGCAGGTGGGAACCGCCAACCGGATCCGGATCGATCTCGAGATCGACCCCGCCGAGAACATCGGCCAGTCGGCCCAGGTCGCGACGTACACGATCATCCGGGAGCTGCTCGACCAGGCGATCCGCCGCGGCCCGCCGACCACCGTCAAGGTGCAGATGCGCGCCACGGAAGAGGGCGGCCTCGAGACGTGCGTCTCCGACGACGCCGAGCCGGAGCGGCGGCGGCGCTCGTTCGAAGCGGTCGAGGAACGCGTGAAGCAGCTGCACGGCACGATCGACGTCGAGGCCGGCGACCACGGGACACGCGTCGTCGTCACGCTGCCGTCGTACGCAACGCGCCGGTAAGCTGCCCGCCGATGTCCGAGGGCTCCGGTTACCTCCTCTTCCTCTGGTCCCCCGCCGGGTACAGCCTGCGCGAGATGGAAGGCGACCCGCCGCAGGTCGGCCACGAGTTCGAGGAGGGCGACCACAAGCTCGTCGTGAACAAGATCGGCGTCTCCCCCCTCCCCGGCGACACACGCGCCTGCGTCTTCTCCGTGGGGACGTAAGAGCTGGAATCTGGTTTCGCTTCGCGAAATCAGATTCCGTCACCGACCGAATCTGATTCGGCGCAGCCGAACCAGATTCGAGCAGTTGGGTTACGCCGCCACGTCCTCCGCCGCGACGAGACCCTGCACGAGGGCCTGCGCGAGGCCGCTCGCATACCCGCCGGTCGCGATGCCGCCGGCGTCGACGCCCGCCGCCCAGAGGCCCTCGGCGCCGACGACGCGCGCGCGCTCGTCGATCTGCAGGCCGCCGATCGTGTGCGTGATCGAGGCGATGACGCGCACGGCGGCGACCGCGCCCGGCGGCGGGTCGAACGGGAGGCGCTCGAGCGCGACCCGCGCCTCGGCTGGCGCGGCCTCGACCATCTCGGCGACGGTGTGGTCACGGACGCGCTGCGTCAGGGCCTCCTCGTCCAGCACGTAGTACGCACGCGCGCCCGGGCGGTGCGCGGTCGCCTGCGCAACGTTCGTCTCCGACCACGTGACGTCCGCGGCGTCGAAGAACTCGACGCCGTCTTCGTCGAAGATGCGGGCGAAGCGCGCGTACAGCTGCGACAAACCGACGAGTTGCGTCTCGTCCCAGAGCGCGTCCGGCATGTTGCGGCCGTAGAACTCGTCCATCCCCGGCGTCAGGCTCGCGCCGCGGTCGAGGGCGAAGGAGAGTCCGTCCCCCTCCGACCAGGGGTTGCCGCGCAGGCGTAACGAGGCCGCCGGCTTGACATAACGCGTGACGAAGCCGGACGACGCGGCGAATCCTCCCGTGCAGAGGATCGTCGCATCGTCGGTGCACCCGTCCGCCTGCAGCTCGACGTCGCCGGAGAGTGCCTCGACCACGCCGCGCGGCTCGAACCGCTTGCCGACGGTGCGCGGGTTGCCCGTCTCGTGCCAGACGACCGGCGCGCCGCGGGACTCGAGCCACGCGATCGCCTCGTCGAGCCGTTCCCAGACGACGCGCTGCAGCCGCTCGTCGCCGCCCGGACATTCGCGGCGGAGGTCCTCCCACTCACGGTGTCGCCAGACGACGCAGGACGAGAGGAGCATCGACCCGCCGAGGCGCGTGCCCTTCTCGCGCACGACGACGTCGCGGCCGAGCTCGCGGAGTCGGGCGGCCGCGACGAGGCCGGCCATGCCGGCCCCTGCGACTGACGTCACGTCAGCGAGAACGTCGGCTTGTGCTCGACGTACTCGATGCGCACGCGCTCGGGGCCCCAGAGGAAGGCCGCGTAGGTGTTGGCCGCGTCGACGACCGACTCGACCTCGATGCCGAGCTCACGAGCGTCGCCGATCACCTCGTCGGCGGATTCGACAAGGACGGCGAGGTGATTGAGCAGCGGCCGTTCCGGCGCGCCGGGCGAGCCCTGATGGAACTCGATGTACGCGCCGCCGACTTCCACGCGGCCCGGTCCCGCAGGCTCGAAGCCGTAGCGCCGGTACTCGCGGGCCGTCCGTTCGGGATCGTTCGAGTAGAGCGCGACGTGATCAAGGTCGTACTCGACATCGGTGGGCGCCTCGACGAGCGTGATCCGAATGCCCTCTCCCGCGTCGAACACGTCGGGCGTGCCATCCGGGAGGTGTGCGCGTGCCGCCGCGAGGTCCGAGACGCGGAGTGCGACGTGCTCGAATGCCCCCGCCTCACGCGGGCCTTCCGCGTCGAACAGCGTGAGCTTGCCGCGCCGCGCGTCGCTCCCCATGAGCGTGAAGTTGTCCTCGCGCGCGATCACGTGCATCCCCACGTGGCGCTCGAGAAATCGCGCGACGGGCTCGCGCTCGGTGACCCAGAAGGCGACGTGATCGAGTGTCTGCGGCTGCATGAGAGCCGCGCATCATATCGACGCGAGTCCACCTGCCGAAACGCCGACGCCCGGGCTCCCGGCGCATTCGCGGGGCCCGGGCGCCGGCGCGGCGCTACTTCTTGCGCGTGCTCGCCCGCGACCGTGTCGCGGACTTGCGAGTGCCCGCCTTGCGGGCCGTCGACCGCTTGGTGGTGCTCCGCTTGGCGGTGCTCCGCTTGGCGGTCGTCCGCTTCTTGGCGGTGCCGCGCTTGGCGGTCGACCGCTTCTTCGCGGTGCCCCGCTTCGCGGTCGTGCGCTTGGCGGTCGTCCGCTTCTTGGCGGTGCCGCGCTTGGCGGTCGTCCGCTTCTTCGCGGTGCCCCGCTTCGCGGTCGTGCGCTTGGCGGTCGTCCGCTTCTTCGCGGTACTCCGCTTGGCGGCGGTCCTCTTCTTCGTCCCGGACTTCCTGGCGCTCGACTTCTTCGCACTCGCCTTCTTGGCGGAAGACTTGCGCGTCGAAGCCGAGCGGGACCCTGAGCGGGAGGAGCTGCGCGAGCCCGAGCGCGACGAAGAACGCGTCGACGCCGCGATGGCGGCGGGTGCGATCTCGGCGCTCTCGATGCTCGACGCTTCGCCGATGGCGGAGTCGCCCCAGGTCACGTCAGCGGTTGGTTCCTCTGACGACTCGCTCCACGAGCCGGCGGACGACGTCTCCGACGTGTCGCCGGTCCCGCTCCAATCCTCTTGGGTCATCAATGACCTCCTGAGTCGGATTGCGCGTGCACGATTCCCTACCACGTTCGTTTGTAACGTGCAACGCGGACGGACAAGTTCCTGCCGCACGTTGCTGCAAAGGTAAACGCTACGTGCGAGCCGCGCTGAACGAACGCGCGGCTCGCACATGCTGATGCACTACCGCGTGCGTGGCGTCGTCCGCCGCGAGGACGCAGATGACCTGCGTGCCGTCACGCGGCCGCCCTTCGCACCGGCGGTACGGACCGACATCGTTCCGCGACCGGTCGTGCGCGATCTCGCCGTCGTGGAACCACTCTTGCGGGCGGTGACACGTCCACCCTTCGCGCCGGCGCGCTTCTTCTGCGCCGTCGTGCCTGCGCGGCCGCCCCTGGCGCCGGCCTGGCGGACGGTGAGCGTGCTGCGGCGGCCGGTCGAGCTCTTGCGGGCCGTCGTCTTGCGGGCCGTCGTCTTCTTGCGGGACGCCGTGGTCTTCCGCGGCGTCGCCCTGCGCGTCGTAGCCTTGCGGGCCGTCGTCTTCCGGGCCGCCGTCTTCCGCGCGGTCGTCTTGCGGGCGGTCGTCTTGCGGGCGGTCGTCTTCCGAGCCGTCGTCTTGCGAGCCGTCGTCTTCCGAGCCGTCGTCTTCCGAGCCGTCGTCTTGCGGGCGGCCGTCCTGCGGGTGGTCGTCCGCTTCGCGGTGCTCTTGCGAGCCGTCGTCTTCCGAGCCGTCGTCTTCCTGGCCGCCGTCTTGCGGCCCGTCGCCTTGCGAGCCGTCGTCTTCCGAGCCGTCGTCTTCCTGGCGCCCGAAGACCTGCCGGACGACGAGGACGCGCGAGAGCGGGACGACGAGCCACCCGAGCGCGACGAGGATCCCGAGGATGACGATCTGGACGTCGATTTCGTCTCACCGGACGACGACCGTTGCTTGTTCACGGTGCGGGCTGCGATCTCCTTCGCGCGCCCGGTCGAACGTCCCTGCTTCTTCTCGGAGTCCTTGATGTGCTCGTACTGGCGCTCGCGTTTCGAGCTCCATGCTTCAGGCATTCCGAACCTCCTGTCGGTTCGAGTTTGCTGTGCGGCAAACACATGCCCAAAACGTGCAGGAATTATTCGTGCATCACACGCGCGTCGTGACGATCGGTG